>CANJXD010000338.1 GCA_947478535.1 Acetobacteraceae bacterium | reverse complement strand
TGGACCCCGCGGCCATCGCCGCCGTCACCAGCGGCTTCGGCCCGGTGGATGTGCTGTTCAACTGCGCCGGCTTCGTGCACCAGAACACCATCCTGACCGCGACCGATGAGGAATGGGACTTCGCCTTCGACCTCAATGTCCGGTCGATGTGGCGGATGGTGAAGGCCGTGCTGCCGGGGATGCTGGACCGCGGCCGGGGGACCATCGTCAACATGTCCTCGGCCTGTTCCTCGATCAAAGGCGCGCCGAACCGCTTCCTGTACGGCACCACCAAGGCGGCGGTGATCGGGCTGACCAAGTCCGTCGCCACCGAATACGTGACGCGCGGCATCCGGTGCAACGCGATCTGCCCGGGCACGGTGGATACCCCTTCGCTCGGGGACCGCATCGCCGCCAATGCGACGGCCGCCGGCGGCATGGACGCGGCGCGGGCCGCCTTTGTCGCCCGCCAGGCCATGGGCCGGCTGGCGACGGCGGAGGAGATGGCGGCGCTGACCGTCTATCTCGCCGCCGATGAAAGCGCCTTCGTCACCGGCCAGGCCATCGTCATCGATGGTGGCTGGATGCTGTAGTTGCGGCCCCATCACGCAACCTGAGCGCTACCCCCTTCGCGCGTCCCCAAACTTCTTCTATAGGCGAACACCATGAAGCTCCTTCGCTACGGCCCCGCGGGGCAGGAAAAGCCCGGTCTCCTCGATGCGTCGGGGACGATCCGCGACCTGTCGGGGGTGATCCCCGATCTCGCGGGTGCCGCACTCGCCCCGGCGGCGCTGGCGAAGCTCGCCGCGCTTGATCCGTCGAGCCTGCCGGCGGTGGGCGGCAATCCGCGCCTCGGCCCGCCGGTTTCGGGCATGAAGAACTTCGTCTGCATCGGCCTGAACTACGCCGACCACGCGGCGGAGACGGGGGCGGCGATCCCCAAGGAGCCGATTGTCTTCCTGAAGTCCCTCGGTGCGCTTTGCGGCCCGAATGACGATGTGATGATCCCCAAGAACTCCGTGAAGACGGATTGGGAGGTCGAACTCGCCATCATCATCGGCAGCACGGCGAAGTGCGTGTCGGAAGACGCGGCGATGGATCATGTCGCGGGTTATGCCGTCTGCAACGACGTCTCCGAACGCGAATGGCAGATCGAGCGCGGCGGGTCCTGGGACAAGGGCAAGGGCTGCGACACCTTCGGCCCCCTCGGCCCCTGGCTGGTGACCAAGGACGAAGTCGCCGATCCGCAGGACCTGGCGATGACGCTGGATATCGACGGCGTGCGGATGCAGGACGGATCGACGCGGACGATGATCTTCGGCGTGCGCCATATCGTGCACTACGTCTCCCACTTCATCACGCTGCATCCGGGCGACATCATCTCCACCGGCACGCCGCCCGGCGTGGGGCTCGGCAAGAAGCCGCCGATGTTCCTCAAGGCCGGGCAGACGATGAAGCTTTCCATCAAGGGCCTGGGCGAGCAGGTGCAACGCACCGTCGCCTACGGCTGACGCGACAGCAGAGGATTCAAAGACCATGGCCGACAACAGCGATAACGGGCGTTACCAGGTCGTCGCCTGCCCGGTGGGCACGGGGATGTTCGTGGTGCTGCTGGACAGCACCAATGGCCGTTCCTGGAAGCTGTCCTTCGAGGCGAACAACGTCTCCGGCTGGCGGCCGCTGAAGTTCCTCGACCTGAACGCGCCCGCAGCGCCGCCCGCGCCCTGATCTCATCGGCGCGGAAGACCGCTTCGATGAGTGACGGCCCGATCGTCATCTTCATTGATTTCGAAAACCACGACTTCAGCGCCGAGCGAACCGAGGCGCTGAAGCCGATGGCCGAGGATATCGCCAAGGCCCCCGGCATGATCTGGAAGATCTGGACCGAGGACCGCGAAGCCGGTCGCGCGGGCGGCGTCTATCTGTTCGAGACGCGCGCCCTCGCCACCGCCTATGCCGAAGCCCATCGCGTGCGCCTCGCCAAGCGCGGCGTGATGGAAATGGTGTCGGAATACCGCACCATCAATCCGGTGCTGAGCCGGATCGACCGCGCGCCGGTCGGGTAGTGTCGCGACCGGTCTTGCGCCGCCGCCCCTACCCCCAATACAGCCCAGACGTCGCCCGCACGGCGAGCGCGCCCCGCATGCCTTCGTCGTAAAGCGTGTTCTGAGCCCGCGCTTCCCGCCGCCAGCGCGCGAAATTCGTCACGCTGAACCAGCCTTCGATGATGGACCGCAGGGTGGTGGAAAACTGTCCCATGGAGGCCAGCATCCGGTCTGGGTGGTGGTCCGCGAAGGGGCAGCGCAGATGCACGACGCGGCGGTGCCGCTCGATCATCCGCACATGCGCCGCATCCTGCCGGCAGAACGGGTCATACAGCACATGGACCGGGGCATCGGAGCGTGTCTCCGCGATGCTGTCATGGCGGAAGTCGAGGCGGGCGATGTCGCCCTGCCAGCGATCCTCGAACGGCACCTTGCGCGGATCGGCGGAGAATTGCGGCGCGATGGCGATGACGGCAGCCGTGTTGAACATCGGCGCGAACTGAATGGCCGCGAACCCCCCCATGGAGGCCCCGAACAGGAAGGTCGGGCGCCCGGCGCAGAAGCGTTGCGCGGCGAGGATCGCGGCCGGCGTGTCCTCGGTCTGGAACCAGTGGTTCCAACTCGTGGCAAGATGCACCTGCGCCGCCCCCGCGTCCCGGATCGCCTTGCGGCCATAGGGGATCGAAGGCTCGCCTGGCAGTTTGAGATAGTCGAAGGTGACGACGCAGCGCGTGGCGCCAGGGGCGTCGCCGTTGGCATTGGCGAAGCCGGTCACCGTGATGTCGGCACCGGTGAACAGAACCTCACCCTCGCCAGCCCCGGGCGGGATTTCCTGTCCCTGGTCCATGCCGTCCATTGCTTCTCCGCGCCGCAGCGCAACAGAGTGCGACTCAGTCGCAGGTAGCTGAGTTATGCGATGGAAGGCTTACAGATATCTTTCAGTATTCATAAGGATGAATCGTAAATTTGTTCGCCTGGGCGTGGCCTTCGACCACTTGGGCTGCCGACGGCGCCCATGCGGGCTTGCGGCCCGCCAAGCAGGCCGCAGGTCCGTGCGTGATGCCGTGGGTGTCACATGGTCGCACCCAGCACCCAGGGGGCGAATTCGGCGCCGCCGAAATCATAGGCCTCGCTCTTCGTCGCCTCACCGCTCGCCACCCGCAGGATCAGCTCGAAGATGCGCTGGCCGCATTCGGCGACGCTCTCCTCCCCGCTGAGGATGGTGCCGCAATTGATGTCCATGTCGTCGGACATCCGCTCATACATCGCGGTATTCGTCGCCAGCTTCAGCGAAGGCGCCGGCTTCATCCCGAAGACGGACCCGCGCCCGGTGGTGAAGCACATGACATTGGCTCCCCCCGCCACCTGGCCGGTGGCGCCCACGGGGTCGTAGCCAGGCGTGTCCATGAAGACGAAGCCCTTGGCGGTGACGGGCTCGGCGTAGTTGTAGACGGCCGTCAGATTCGTCGTGCCGCCCTTGGCCATGGCGCCGAGCGACTTTTCCAGGATCGTCGTCAGCCCGCCCGCCTTGTTGCCGGGGGAGGGGTTGGCATTCATCTCCGCCCCCTCGCGCTCCGTATAGGCCTCCCACCACCGCATCAGCCCGACCAGCTTTTCGCCGACGTCGCGGGAGGTGGCACGCCGCGTCAGCAGGTGTTCCGCGCCATAGGTCTCCGGCGTCTCGGACAGGATGACGGTGCCGCCATGCCGCACGATGAGGTCGGAGGCCGCGCCCAGCGCCGGGTTCGCGGTGATGCCGGAATAGCCGTCCGATCCCCCGCATTGCAGCGCCACCGTCAGCTCGCTCACCGGCACGGCCTCCCGCTTCACCTGGTTCGCCTCGGCGATCACCTCCCGCACGAAGGCGATGCCGGCTTCCACGGTCTTGCGGGTGCCGCCCATCTCCTGGATGTCCATGCTCCGCAGGCGCCCGGACAGCTTCTGTTCCTCCATCATCGGGCCGAGCTGGTTGACCTCGCAGCCGAGGCCGATGGCGATGACGTGGCTGAAATTCACATGCCGCGCGAAGCCCGCCAGCGTGCGGCGCAGCAGGCGCAGCGGCTCTCCCATCGTCATGCCGCAGCCGGTCTTGTGCGTCAGCGCGACGACGCCATCGACATTGGGGTAGTCCGCCAACGGATCGGCGCCGCTGAAGGGGTTGCGCTTGAAGGCGTCGGCGATGAGTTCCGCGACATGGGCGGAACAGTTCACGCTGGTGATGATGCCGATATAGTTGCGCGTCGCCGCCCGCCCATCGGCGCGGCGGATGCCCATGAAGGTCGCGGGCTGCGGCACGAACAGCGTGGGCTTCGCATCGACGCCCCAGGCATAGTCCTTGGCGAAATCGCCCATCGCGCAGTTATGGGTGTGGACCCAATCGCCCGGCGCGATGGTCTCCGTCGCGAAGCCGATGATCTGCCCGTAGCGCCGGATCGCCTCCCCCGTCGCGATCGCCCGCGTCGCGATCTTGTGCCCCGGCGGGATGCGCCTGTCCCCGACCGTGACACCCTCCGCGACCGTCGTCCCCGGCGGGATGCCGATGCGCGCGATCAGCACGGAATCCTCCGCGGCGAGGCGGATCACGGGGGGCAGAGTGCGGGCATCCATGGTGGCGTTCCTCATCGGGCGGCACGTATCGGCCGCTTCTTCCGGCAGCGTGGCCTGGCCCCCCCTCTCCCGCGATAGCGGGGGAGGGTAGGGGAGGCCCAGACCACGACAGCCAATGCGTCGAACCCTAACCCCCCGCGCGCCCCGCGTCAGCCTCGCCGGGGCTCCGCGAGCTATCCGAGCGTCATCCCGGGGGCAACCTGACCACCGCCACCCCCTGCCGCGCGGCCAGCGCCGCCAGATGCGCGTGGTGGGTGAACAGGATGGTCTGCACCTCTCCCCCGAGGCGCGACAGCAGACCGATCGCCGCGGTGGCGCGCTGGTCATCGAAGGTCGCCAGCAGGTCATCGGCGATGAAGGGCAGGGGTTCCGCCCCCGCCGCATGCGCCTCGATCGCGGCGATGCGCAGCGCGAGGAAAAGCTGGTCCCGCGCCCCTTCGCTGAGTGATTCCACCGGGCATTCCTCCCGGTTCGGCCGCACCGCGCGCAGGATGGTCCGGCCGGCTTCATCCTCATCCGCGGTCAGTCGGGCATAGCGGCCTTCCGTCAGCGCCGCGAAATGTTCCCCCGCCGCCCGCAGCAGGGGCCCCTGGCGTTCCTGGCGGATCCGCTCGATCCCCGCCTGCAACAGGCTGCGTGCGACATGCAGGCGGGCGTAGCGTTCCGCCGCCTCCTGCGCTTCCGCCAGGTGGTGCCGCGCCTGTTGCGCCAGCCCCGCCGCGTCATGCCCCGCCCGCATCCCCGCCAGCATCGTCTCCGCCTGCTGGCGCGCTGCGCCGAGCATGGTCAGCCGGTCCCGCAACGCCGCCTGTTCGTCATCGATGGTGGCCAGGCGGGCGGTGGCCTGGTCGGGGTCGATGCCCTCGGCTTCCAGGCGCAACGCCGCCTCGTCATGACCATCGCCGGCGGCCAGCAGGTCGGCATGCAGCGCCATGATGTCCGCCCGCAGCGCGTCGCGCCGCGCTGCGCGGCGGATGGTCTCCTCCAGCGCCGGCAGGTCGGGCGCGCCGGCGGCGTCCCGCAGCAGGGCGATGCCGTGTTCCGCCTCGCCGATCAGCCGCGCCGCCTCGGCCTTCGCGGCCTGGCGCTGGGCGGCGCGCCGCGCGAGTTCCCCGGCCGTCTTCGCCGCCTCCTCCGCCTGCTTCACCCGGCGCGCGAGCTTCGCCACGGCGATCGGCGCCGCTTCGTCCAGCACCAGGCCGAGCCCTGCCAGCACCGCGGCCGTCGCGGCGGTGAAGTCATCGATCGCCCGGCGCATATCGGCCACGCGCGCCGCATCGCTTCGCCAGGCCTGGGCGGCCTCCGCCACCTTCGTCCAGGCGGCGAGCGCCGCCTCCACCACCTCCGTCGTCGTCTCTGGCGCAAGGTCCAGCGCCGTGGTGGCGGCGCGCCACTCGCCATCCAGCGCTGCCAGGGCCGCCGCCGCTTCCGCCTGCGCGGCAGCCGCCTCCGCAGCCAGCTTCGCGGCTGCGGCGGCCTCGGTGCCGAGCGTCGCATGCGCCAGCTCCGCCGCCCGCAGCGCCGCCAGTCGGTCCTTCGCCAGCGCGATCAGCGCGGCGAGGCCCGCATCGGGCGCGCCATGGGGCAGCAGGGCCAGCAGCGCCTGCCGTGCGGCCGCGCGCCGGGCCGCCAGTGCATCCCGCACCGCCGCCGCGTCCTCCTCCTTCGCCGCGAGGTCGAGCACCGCTTGCCTGTCGCGGCGCCATTCGGCCATCGCGGCCGGCGCTTCCGGCACAATCCCGCAGGGCGCCCAGAGCGCCACCCAGGCCGCGCGCGCTTGCCCGGCGGCAAGCGCCGCCACTGGCGTCCCGCTCGCCGCAAGCTGGTCGCGCAGCACGGTGAGAGCCGCCGTTTTCGCGGCATAATCCGTCACCCGCTGGGCATCAT
>CANJXD010000337.1 GCA_947478535.1 Acetobacteraceae bacterium | reverse complement strand
CGGCATGGCCAGCACGCGCCAGGGTGGCAGGGTCCGAAAGTCGTGCGAGGGCGATTTCCAGAGCATGGCGCTGATGCGCGGCACGGCCGGTCAGCGAGGAAGGCAGTGTGCGCCGGCCGATCTCCTCCAGGCGTTGCGCCCAGAGTTGCGCCCCGCAGAGCGCGCGAAAGCGATCGAGATCGGCCCCATCGGGCCGGAATTCAGCGAACAGCATCGCGATGGCCCGTTCTGCGTCTGGACCCATCCCTAACGCTCCGAGGGGGGGAGGCGTCAAGCGTCCGTTCGGCTATTTCCGACGATCCTGGTCAACTTTCCGCCGTGTAATATAGGGAGACCGTGTGGGTGGCCTCGGCGAACATCAGCCAGCGCTCCACCAGCATGCCCGCCAGGGCCGAGAGCGCCCCCAGCACGAGCAGAAACGCGCCGACCGGCCCGCCCAGTGGCAGGGAGAAGAAGGCGAGGCCGATCGCTGCGCCGAACCCTGCCATGACCAGCCCACGCAGCCGGTCCCGGTGCTTGCGGGCCAGCTTGAAGGCCATCTCCCGCAGCAGCCAGTTCTGTTCGGTGTGCGGCGGGTCGAGCGGCCTTGTCTTGCCGATCCGGCCAAGTCCGGTCGCGGATTCAATGGTGGGGGAGCCCACCGGCTTCGGCGCGTCGATCGCCATCCAATAGGCGCGCTTCAGCAGCAGGGCGGCGAGGCCGGTCAGCACCGCGAGCATGGTCGGCACTACCGGGCGGCCGGCAAAGGCAGCGTGGGCGGCCAGCAGCGCGGCACCGGAAAACGCCGCGAACACCATGTAGCCCGGTGCCACGAGCGGGTGGTTCCACTGCCGGATGGTGGGCAACGAGGCGTAGATCATCGCCGTGCACCACACCGTCACCGCCGCGCCGAAGGCGGCGAGGATGCCCGTGACATCGACCCAGTCCTCCCGCCCCGTCAGCAGCGCCAGCAGCATGATCCCCGCCGGCACATAGGTCGCGATGGCGGCCACACCCTCGCGCGACAGCCAGGAGGATCGCCACTGCGACAGCGCCTTCACCGCCCGTTCCGGTCGCCCGAGATGCAGGGTGGAGGAGATCAGCCCCGCGGTGATCAGCGCCAGCGCCAGCAGCAGCGTGACGATGGCGAACCAGCTGTTCTGCGACAGGAAGCCGATGGGTCGCAGGATGCCGAGCCAGAACAGCAGCCCGTAGCCAGCGCCCGAGGCGGTGGTGAAGAAGACGATCGAGGGAGCGGGATTCATCGAGACAGCGCCCTGTCCAGCCACCGAAGCAGCGGGTTCTTGATGTCGAGCACCGTCGGCATGGCTTCCGCGGGCGGATTGGGATTGGGCGCCGGGCGGTGCCGGGGCGGCAGGTATTTGTTGGTGGGCTTGTAGCCAAGCTCCGGCATCAAATCGTAGCCGCCGCGTTCGGCGACCAGCAGGCTGACCTTGCTCTCGGGGTCGCCGAGATCGCCGAAATGCCGGGCGCCGGTCGGGCAGGCGATGACGCAGGCGGGTTGGCGCTGCGGCTCCGGGATGGTCTCGTTATAGATGCGGTCGACGCAGAGGGTGCACTTCTTCATCACCCCCTCATCCTCATCCATCTCCCGCGCCCCATAGGGGCAGGCCCAGGCGCAGAGGCCGCAGCCGATGCAGCTATCGGTATTCACCAGGACGATGCCGTCCTCGGCGCGCTTGTAGGAGGCACCGGTTGGGCAGACGGTGACACAGGCCGGTGTTTCGCAATGCAGGCAGGAGCGGGGGAAATTGACCGTCCGGCCTTCCGCACCTTCGCCGGCTTCATAGGAATGCACCCGGTTGAACCACACGCCTTCCGCACCGGCGGAATAGGGCTTCAAGTCGGGCAGCGGGGCCAGATGCCCGCCCGCATTCCATTCCTTGCAGTTCGTCGCGCAGGCCTGGCAGCCGACACAAGTGTCGAGGTCGATGACCAGGCCCAGCTTCTTCGCGCTGGCGGGGGGAAGTTCGGTCACTTGCCGGGCTCCCTGATGATGGTGGGGGCTTTGGGCATGTTGGGCGGCGCGCGCAGCGTGGAGGGATGCGGGTCCGTCTCACCCCATTCGTGCGGTGCGCATTTCGCGACCGCGACGCGAAGGTCATACCAGGCGGCCTGGCCCGTCACCGGGTCCGCATTGGCGGCCCGAAAGCCTTCCTGCGCCGGCAGCCATTCGCTGGTGACGTGGTTCAGCAGGAAGCCCTTGGTCGATTCCGGGCTATCCGCCGAAAGGCCCCAGGCGCCGCTGCGCTTGCCGATGGCGTTCCAGGTCCAGACGGTATCGGCGTTGACGCCTTCCATCAGCGTCACCTGCCCCTTCACCCGCCCAGCGCGGCTCGAGACCCATACCCAGTCATCCTGGGCGATGCCCTGCTTCGTCGCGGTGGCGCGGTTCATGTAGAGCCGGTTCGATCCATGGATCTGGCGCAGCCAGGCGTTCATCGAGCCCCAGGAATGGTACATCGCCATCGGGCGCTGCGTGACGGCGGAGAAGGGGAAGGCGATGTCGTCCTGCCCTTCCTGTTCCAGTGGCGCATACCAGATCGGCAGCGGGTCGCAGAAGGTCTCGACGCGCTTGCGCAGATGGTCCGGCGGCTGCTTCGCGCCATGGCCCTGCGCGGCGAGGCGGAATTTCTGCAAGGGCTCCGACCAGATCTGCATGACGATCTGGTTCGCCGCGCCGATCAGCCCCATCGCCTTCGCCTCATCGAGGTAGGCGCGGTTGGCGTGCTTGAAGTAGCCCTGTTCCTGCGTCAGTTCGTGCCGCCAGAAGCAGCCATTGTCGATGTAGCGCTGCAACTGATCCGGGTTGGGCTCGCCGACACCCTTCTTCGACCCATCCTCCCCCCGCCAGCCCGCGAGCGGGCCGATGCCCGGCATGCGCTGGTGGTTGGTGATGTAGTCCGGATAGTCCTTGAACTTCGCGCTGCCATCCTCCTTCACGAAGGCCGGCAGCCCAAGCCGCGCGCCGAGGGCGATCAGCACGTCCTGGAAGGGGCGCACGTCGCGGTCCGGCTTGATGACGGGCTGGCGGATGGCATCGCCCGGGCCGTGCGAACTGCCGATCGGGCGGTCCAGGATGCTGATGGCGTCCCAGCGTTCCAGATAGGTCGTGTCCGGCAGGATCAGATCGGCATAGGGCACGGTCTCGCTGAAATAGGCATCGGAGTAGATGATGTGGGGGATGACGTAGTCCCCCTTCTCATCCTGCGCCGT
Organism: Acetobacteraceae bacterium; assembly: GCA_947478535.1. The sequence goes on along the minus strand of CANJXD010000337.1, from coordinate 3,317 downwards.
CAGGCAGCGGATCGTCTCCATGGGGTTCATGGCGCTGTTCCAGGCCATGTTGGCCATGAACATGAACAGCGTGTCGATCTTGTAGGGATCGCCTTTCTCGGCGTTGGCGATGACGGTGTGCATCATGCCATGCAGGCCGAGCGGCGCTTCCCAGGAGAAGGAATGGTCGATCCGCAGCGGCGTGCCGTCATCCTCCACCAGCAGGTCATCCGGGCCATGGGTGAAGGCCAGGATATTGCCGGCGAGCGGCGTGTTCGGCTTGGCGCCCTTGCCGGCCGGGCCGGGCCCCGGCGGGATCGGGCGGGGGAAGGGGGATTTGTAGCGCCAGGAGCCAGGGGTATCGACGGCGCCGAGGATCATCTGCAGCAGGTGCAGCGCGCGGCAGGTGTGGAAGCCGTTGGAATGGGCGGAAATGCCGCGCATGGCATGGAAGGCTACGGGGCGGCCCACCATCGTCTCATGCCGCCGCCCCAGCGCATCGGTCCAGGGCTGGTTGATGGTGATGGTCTGCTGGAAGGCGACCTCCGCGATCTCATTCGCCAGCCGCCGGATCAGCCCGGCATCGACGCCGCAGCGTTCGGCGACCGCATCGGGCGCGTATTCGGCGCCGAGGTAGCGCTCCGCCATCAGCTGGAACACAGGAACGGCGATGCGCCCATCCTGAAGGGTGAATTCGCCGACGATCGCCGGCTGCAAATCCGCCGTCGCAGCGTCCGCCGCATGGCCCGCCACGCGGTCCCAGGATAGCGGCTGCCCGCCGGGGCCGCGGGCGAACATCCCGTCATCCCCGCCACCGGGATTGCGGATCACCAGCCAGGCGGCGTTGGTGTAGCGGACGAGGAAGTCGAGATCGACGCGATCCGTCCGCAGCAGTTCATGGATCAGCGCCATGATGAACAGCCCGTCCGTCCCCGGCCGGATGCCCACCCATTCATCGGCGATGGCGGAATAGCCGGTGCGGACCGGATTGACCGAGACGAACTTCGCCCCGCGCCCCTTCATCTTGCCGAGCCCGGTCTTGATCGGGTTGCTGTCATGGTCCTCGGCGACACCGAACATGACGAAGTATTTTGCGAGATCCCAATCCGGCTCGCCGAATTCCCAGAACGACCCACCGATGGTGTAGAGCCCGCCAGCCGCCATGTTGACCGAGCAGAACCCACCATGCGCCGCGAAATTCGGCGTGCCGAACTGCGCCGCCCAGAATCCGGTCAGGGACTGGGACTGGTCGCGGCCGGTGAAGAAGGCGAGCTTGCGCGGGTCCGTCGCCCGAACATGGCGGAGCCAGCCGGTGGCGATCTCCATCGCCTCCTCCCAGCTGATTTCCGCGAATTCGCCGGAACCACGGGGCCCGACGCGCTTCAGCGGCGCCTGCAGGCGGGCCGGGGAGTATTGCGTCATGATCCCGGCGCTGCCCTTGCCGCAGATCACGCCCTTGTTCACGGGGTGGTCGGGATTGCCTTCGATGTAGCGGACGCGGCCGTCCTTCAGGTGCACTTTGATGCCGCAGCGGCAGGCGCACATGTAGCAGGTGGTGGTCTTCACCGCGTCGCCGATCGGCTTCTGCGTGTCGATCACCTCGCCATTGCCGGTCATGCGGCTGGGCAGATGCGTATCTGGCATGAAGCGCCTTGTCTGACTGATTCTTCGTTGGCCCGATTAGCGCATGGCGGGCCGTTGCGGCAAAGCCCCGGGGCGGGAGAAGAATGTCCTCCCCTCGCCCCGGGGGGCCTTGTTCCTCAGAACCCCTGCCGATGCACGACCCGGCCGCCCACCATGGTCAGCAGCGCCCGCGTCTGCCGGATCTGGTCAAGCTCCACAGCCAGAATGTCCTGCGACAGTACCACCAGGTCAGCGAGTTTGCCGGGCTCGATCGACCCAAGTTCGGCCTCCGCCCCCAGCAACACGGCGTTGTTGATGGTGTAGAGGCGCAGCGCCTCCCGGGCCGTGATCGCGTGCTCCGGGCCCAGGCGATAGCCGGCCAGGGTGTTGCGCGTGGTCATCCACCACATCGACTGGAAGGGATCGCCTGGCACCACGGGGGCGTCGGTGCCGCCGCCGACATGCACGCCCGCATCGATGATGCGCCGGATCGGGATGGAATAGGCCGCGCGTTCATCGCCCCACCAGCGCCGCTGGTTGTGGCCTAGCAGCACGGGGTGGTTCTGCGCGGTGGCCATGATGCCAAGCCGCGCCATCTCCGCCAGCGCGGGCGGCGTCGGCAGGAAGATGTGCATCACCGTCCAGCGCAGCGGGCGGATGGCGCCAAGTTCGCGGTCCACCTGGCTGTAGAGACGGGTGATGAGGTCGATGGTGTAGTCGCCCACCGCATGGGTCTGGATCTGCAACCCGGCGCGGTGGATGGCGCGCAGGCCCTCCAGCAACTCGGGCTCACCGCCCGCTGGCAGCAGCAGGATGCCGCGGTAGTCCGGGTTGGTCTGCTCCCCTGGGACGATGCGGTAGGGGTCGTTCATGCGGCCGCCCTCCACGCCCCCATCCAGTAGCCACTTGATGCCGCCGGTGCGGAGCATGGGGTGCTGCGGCCAGCCCTGCTGGGCGGCGATGCCACGGCGGATCTGCTCCCCCGTCGCGGCGCGCCACAGCAGCCAGGTGCGGACCGTCATGGCGTTCTGGTCGCGAAGCTCGCGGTAGATTCCGGCGATCTCGTCGCTGATGCCGGGCTCCACCACGGTGGTGACGCCAAGCGCATTCAGCTCCCGCATCGCCTCGATCACCAGGCGGGTCTGTTGCGGCACCGGCGGTGGCGGCGGCAGGACGCGGCGGACGAGGGCGGTGGCACCGGCGATCAGCAGTACGCCGGTGGGCTCCCCATCCTCCCGCTTCACGATCACGCCGCCGGCGGGCTGGGGGGTGTCCTTCGTCACGCCGGCGCGGGCCAGGCCCAGGCTGTTGACCGCCACGACATGCCCGCCGCGCGGGATGAAGACGGGATTGTTGGGCGCGACACTGTCGAGTTCCCAGCGCGTCGGCAGCCTGCCTTCCGCCAGGATGCTTTCGTGCCAGAGCGAGGAGGCCAGCACCCAGTCGCCCGGCGGCGTGGCGCGGGCGCGTTCGCCGATGCGGGCCAGGATATCCGCGATGGAGCGGGTATCGAGCAACTGCACCGCGGGCAGGTTCATGCCCCATTGGTGCTGGTGGACATGGCTGTCGATCAGCCCGGGGATGGCGGTGCGGCCGCCGAGGTCGATGACCGTCGTCGTGGGGCCGGCCAGGGCTTCGGCGGCGGCGCCGGTAGCGACGAAGCGGCCATCCCGGATGGCGACGGCGGTGGTGGTGCTTTCGCTGGAATCCTGGGT
>CANJXD010000336.1 GCA_947478535.1 Acetobacteraceae bacterium | reverse complement strand
GCCCCGCCAGTTCCCCATCGTAGATCGCGGCCCGCAGCGCCGTGGTGCTGAGCGTGCGGCGCAGCCCGAGTGCCACCTTCGCTTCCGCCGCGGCTTCGAGGATGTACCAGGCTTCGGACTTGCCGTTCCGCAGACCCGTGGCATGGGCGTAGTCGTCATCCGGATGCACCTGGATCGACAGCGGCTCCGTCGTGAACAGCAGCTTCAGCAGCAGGGCGGAAGGTGCGGCCTCGGGGTCCGCACGTTGCAGCCACACCTCCCCGATCCGCGCGCCGTCACCGGGCAGGTGGCTCCAGGGCGCGAGGTCGGTGCGGCCCCAGGGTTTCATCACAGGCGTCGCGCAGGTCCATTCGATGGTCATCGCGACCTCCGTTCTCTGATGTTGGCGTTGTCTGCCATGGGAAGCCGCCGAAGCGGCCTCGCCAGGCGTCACGCCGGGATGAACGGCGCGCCGAGGCCAAAAGTTGCCATGGCCGCAGCGGCCGGCAGGCCCGCGATTGCAGGAGAACCGGCGCATCGCCGGGACTGGCCTAGTGTGGCGAAGCCGCGGCTGCGGCGTCCATACGCCCATCGCGGTCCTGCGCGCTGTCACGATGTCGTCGTCGCACCGGTGAACTAGCAAGCCCTCCGGCATGGCTGTAGGGTTTCGCCACGCAATCCCCCTGTCGCCTTCCTGGTGAGTCTCCCGATGCCCGATGCTCCGCCTTGCCAGATTCTCACGATCCCGGGCGCCGGTGTCGGCCATACCGCGCACCACACGGACTACATGGCGCGGGAGATCGGGTGGGTTTCGCTCTCGCCCGGCGAACTGGTGGTCGCGGGCAGCCATGCCTCCTTCACCCTTGTCTTCACAGCCGGCCGCTTCGGGGTGGACGATACCGGCTCCATCCGCATCTGCACGCGCCAGGTCTCGGACCTCGCGCGGCCGCAATTCGCCGATCCGGAGGCGGCCAACTACGTCTCGGCGGAGGCCTCGAATGGCGCCGTGCTGCGGCTGTCCTTCGACCCCAAGCTCGCCATGCGGCCCTGGAGCCGCACGCTGACGGTGACGGTGGAGCGCGGCTTCCTCTCACCCGGCGATACCATCACCGTGCGGCTCGGCGACCGGCGCGGCGGCTCGCCCGGTCTGCGCATGCAGACCTATTGCGAGGATGAGTTCCGTTTCCTCTGCCTCGCCGATGTCTTCGCCACCTGCAACTGGGCGCTGCTGCCGAACCAGCCGAGCCTCCGCATCGTGGCGGGGGAGCCCACGACCTTCCGCGCCGTGCTGCCGACGCTGCGCCGCGCGGGGGAGGATTTCGCGCTGAACCTCCGCGCCGATGATGCCTGGGGCAACCCGACGGATCGGCTTGCGGGCCGTGTGCGACTGCGCGCCGTGGGCGGCGCGATTGAAGGGTTGCCCGCGGAATTCGAATGGCCCGCCGGGGCGCGGGCACATCGAATCGAAGGGCTGCGCGCGGCATCAGGCGAAGTGCGGGTGGAATGGGTGGATGAGGCCGGGCGCGTCCTCGTCGCCTCCAACCCGCTGAAGCTCGTCCCCCACGCGGCGCTGCTGCCCTTCTGGGCCGATCTGCACGGCCAGTCCGGCGAGACAGTGGGATCCAACAGTGCGCGGCGCCTCGCGGAATACGGACGGGACTGCGCCTTCCTCGACGTCATGTGCCACCAGGGAAATGACTTCCAGATCACCGGCGATTTCTGGGCCGACCTCAACCGGCTGACGGCAGAGTTCAACCAGACCGGCCGCTTCGTCTTCTTCCCCGGCTATGAATGGAGCGGCAACACCGCGCTCGGCGGCGACCGCAACGTGATCTTCGAGAATGAGGGCGGCACCATCCGCCGATCCTGCCACGCGCTGGTGGAGGATCTCTCCGATGCGGGGAATGACGCGCTGGACGTGAAGGCGCTGCACGCGGCACTCAGCCAGGAGACCGGTGTGCTGTGCCAGCCGCATGTCGGCGGCCGCTACGCCAACCTGTTCTTCGCGCATGACCGCATGCTGGAACGCGCGGTGGAGGTGCATTCGGATTGGGGCACCTTCGATTGGCTGCTGGAGGACGCCTTCGCCGTCGGCGCGCGGGTCGGGATCGCGGCGAATTCGGATGGCCACAAGGGCAGGCAGGGCGCCTCGCATCCCGGCGCCTCGCAGTTCGGCGCCTATGGCGGGCTGACCTGCATCCTGGCGGAGGAGTTGTCCCGCCCCGCGCTGTTCCGGGCGCTGCGCCGGCGGCATCAATACGCGACGACCATCGCCACGCGCGTCCACCTCGATGTCACGGTCAGCCTGGGAAGCGAGGCTGATCTGCATGAGGATGACCCGGCACTCGGCGGCGCCCCCATCGGCCGCGCATCAAGCGCGATGATGGGCGATATCCTGACCGATGTGGCGGAGGCGGAGGCGCTGTTCACCTGCGCGCTGTCCGCCGCCGCGCCGGTGGAACGGATCGAGCTGCGGAACCGCACGGAACTGCTGGAAACCTGGCGCCCCTATGCCGCCGCCGATCTCGGCCGGCGCATCCGCGTCATCTGGGAAGGCTCGGAGTATCGGGGCCGAGGGCGGGAGACGCTGTGGAAGGGCGCAGTCGGCATTGCCGGCAACCGCTTCGGCGCCACCAGCGCCATCAACCGCTTCAACGTCGACAAGCCCTTCGTCGTGACCCCGGATCGCGTCGCCTTCGAAGCCGTGACGACCGGCGGCTTCGGCGGCTTCGACACGATGCTGGAGGATGCGAGCGCCGGCACGCTGGAGATCGCGACCAACCTCGTCACCGCCAGCATCCCCATCGCCGAGATCGGCTACGAGGATCGGGTGTTCGAGGCTGGCGGCCTCGGACGGCGCCTGCGGGTGTTCCGCCTGCCGGATGCGAACCCGCATCGCAGCGTCACACTGTCTCGCCGCATCGCGCTGCGCGGCGGGCAGGACAACGCGCTGTATCTGCGCGCGACGCTGGAAGATGGCGCGGTGGTGTGGTCGAGCCCGGTCTATCTGATCCGCAAGGGAGGCTGATGATGCAGCGCCGAACCATCCTGACCGCCGTCACTGCCGCGGGCCTCGCCCCCCGCCTCGCGGTCGCGCAGCCGGCCTGGCCGGCGCGGTCCATCACTATGGTTGCGCCGCTCGCCGCCGGCAGTTCGGTGGATATCGTGGCGCGCGTCGTCGCCGATGGCTGGAGCACGCGGCTCGGCGTGCCGGTGGTGGTGGAAAACCGGCCGGCGGCGAATGGCACCTTGGCCTTGGGCCAGGTCGCGCGCTCGGCGCCGGATGGCTACACCGTGACGATCACGGGGCAGACCGCCATCGGCTTCAACCCCGCGCTCTATCCCAGCCTGCCCTATGACCCGCTGCGGGATTTCGCGCCGGTCACGCGCATCGTCTCCGTCAGCAATGCGCTGGTGGTGCACAAGAATTCGCCCTTCCGCTCGGTGGCGGACATCATCGCGGCGGGCAAGGCGCGGCCGGGGACGCTGACCTATTCCTCGGGCGGCGTCGGCTCCACGCACCACGTCTCCTCCGCCATGTTCGCGCAGATGACGGGCTTCGAGGCGACGCATGTGCCCTATCGCGGCGCGCCGCAGGGCATCCTCGCCGCGCAGACGGGGGAGGTGGATTTCGCCTTCTTCAACATCTCCACCCTGCTCGGCGGCATCCGGTCCGGTGAGTTGCGACCGCTCGCCGTGAGTTCCGCGCAGCGCTCGCCCTTCCTGCCGGACGTGCCGACGATGCAGGAGAATGGCGTGGCGGGGTATGAGCTCAGCACCTGGATCGGTGTCTCCACCGTCGCACGCACGCCGGATGCGATCGTGCAGCGGATGTATGAGGCGACGGTCTCCATGCTGGCGGACCCGGCGATCCGCAACCGGCTGACCTCGATCGGCTTCGACATCACGCCGCTGACGACCCCGGCCGATATGGTGGCGCTGCACCGCGCGGAGTTCGAGAAGTGGCCCGCCATCCTGCGCGCCGTCGGCGCCCGGATCGATTGAGCGTCCCTTTGGGGTGTCAGGCGCCGTCCGGATAGTTTCGCGCCGGCCGGGCGCGATAGGGCGGCAGGGACCAGCCGCGCCAGATCGCGATGCCCCGCAGCCCGAAGCCCAGGCCGATGCCCGCGAGCAGCGCCACATCGCGCGGCAGCGGCGCGAGGCGGAGGACGACATAGGCGCCCGCCGCCGCCACCGCGGCGGTGATGTAGATCTCCCGCCGCAGGATCAGCGGCAATTCATTGCAGACGACATCGCGGATGATGCCGCCCGCCGTCGCGGTGACAGCGCCGAGCAGCACCGCCGCCCAGGGGTCCGCGCCGGCGATCAGCGCGATCTCCGCCCCCAACACGGCATAGAGCGCGAGCCCCACCGCATCCGCCCAGAGCAGCGCCTTGAAGCGGCTTTCGATGCGGTGGGCGAAGAAGAAGACCAGCAACGCCGCCACCGCCGCGATGGCCGGCAATTCCGGCGCCTTCAGCCAGAAGATCGGCGTCCGCCCCAGCAGCAGGTCGCGCACCGTGCCGCCGCCGAAGCCGGTAATGATGCCGATCAGCACGAAGCCCACGGCATCCATCTGCTTGCGGCTGGCGACCAGCGCGCCAGAGGCCGCGAAGACCGCGATGCCCAGCAGGTCCAGGACCCGCAACGCGGTGTCGAAGGCGTCCAAGCCGCTATTCCGCCGGCGCGGGCTCGGTGGCGCGGGCGGCTGCCCTCGCCGCCTCGCGGGCCGCTTCCTGGGCCGTGCCCATGCAGAGCAGGGAGGCGACGATCAGCGCCGCCGCCAGCGGAAACACCATCCAGGCGAGGCCGATATCGATCAGCCAGCCGAAGGGCACCGGCGTGATGGCGCCGCCCAGCGGCAGGCCGGAGGAGACGAAGCCGAACACCTTGCCCATCTGCCCCGGCGGGATGGCGTTCTTGAGCATCACGTCGCGCGGCGTGCGGGACGACCCCATGGCGAGGCCCGACAGCGTGGCCACGATCGGCAACAGCCATTCCGGCATCGCCACCACCCCCATCGCCAGCAGCAGCACGGCGGAGACCGAGGTGGTGGCCGTGATGAAAACCAGGTGGCGGGAGGACCGGTCCGCATACCAGCCGCCGACCAGCGTGCCGCCCGTGGCGCCCATCATGTAGCCCGTCAATGCCAGGGAGGCGACGGCGACCGGCGTGCCCCACAGCGTGCCGAGCACCGTGATGGACCAGGAATAGACGGCGCTGCCGGCCATGGCGGAGAGCAGGAAGAAGCCGAAGAACAGCAGGATGGGACGGGAGAGCAGCAATTCTCGCCCACCACCCGCCTTGCTCCGGTCCTTGGGCTTGGCCTGGTCCTTCAGGATGCGGCCCTGCCACAGGATGGCCAGCACCACCGGCACGCCGAGCAGCCCGAGCACGCCGAGCGCCATCCGCCACTCCATCACATACAGCATCGCCGCCATGATCGGCGGCCCGGCGGCGAAGCCGAGATTGCCGGTGAAGGTGTGCATGGCGAAGGCGCGGCCGATGCGGCTCGGGTGGATGGAGGCACCGAGGATCGCATAATCCGCGGGGTGGATGACGGCATTGCCCACCCCCGACAGCACGGCCAGCGCGACGATCGTCCAATACCCCGGCGCCACCGCCATCGCGGCGATCGACAACGCCATCAGCAGCACGCCGCCGAGCAGGTAGGGCATGGCGCCGTGCTTATCGACCAGGAACCCCACCGGCGTCTGCAAGGCCGCCGTCACCGCGCTCATCAAGGCGATGGCGAGGCCGAGCGCGGCGAAGGAGACCTCGAATTCCGCCTGCCAAAGAAGAAACAGCGGCGGCAGGCAGAGCATGTAGAAATGGCTGAGGAAATGGCCGGTGCCGATCAGCGCCAGGATGCGGACATCCTGCGTGGCGGGGGGTGCGTCAGTCATGCCGCTCGGGCTCCGGGGGCGAGCCCGCAACCTGCGCCCGGCGACGCGGCCGGGTCAATGGAACGGCGTCATACCAACGGCCGCTTGCGGCGACTCGTTGGTCTTCTCTTGCCGCCCTCAGGCGCCGAGCGCGGCCTCCGGCCTCTTGGCTCGCCGGACTGCCGGCGGCGCCCATTCGGGCGCTCGGCCCGCCATGCGGGCCGCAGCGCCGTCCGTAGAGCCGTTGGTATCACGCCGCGCCGAGGCTTTCCCGGATCAACTCCACCAGCGGTGCCACCACCTGGTGCCGGCCGGCGGCATCGCCGAACACCGCCATCTCCACCACGCCGAGGCCAGGCAAATCCGGCACCTCCCGCAATCCCGGGGGAAAGCCGCTGCGGCCGAGCACGGTCAGCGCGAAGCCGGCCTGGGCGGCGGCGGCCAAGCCCAGCAGACTGTCGCAGGTGAAGACGGACTCCGAGGCAAGGCCGGCGCGGGCAAGCGCCGCCAGGGCGCGTTCGCGGAACATGCAGCCTTCCGGCAGCAGGGCCAGCGGCAAGGGGCGGCCCTCCGGGGCCTGCCAATCCGGCGCGGCGGCCCAGACCACCGGTTCCGTCCAGATCGGCACCCCCGCCGTCTCCCCGTCCCGCCGCTTGCCGAGCACGAGGTC
>CANJXD010000335.1 GCA_947478535.1 Acetobacteraceae bacterium | reverse complement strand
TGTCGTCGCCGCTGCCGAGGAGGACGTCGTCATCACCGCTGCCCGCGAGCACCATGTCCTCGCCGGACCCGGTCGTGACGGTATCGTCGCCACCCATCGAGAGGATGGTGTCATTCCCGCTGCCAGTGACAACGCCGTCGCTGTTGCCGCCGTAGATCGAAGCGAAACCAGACATGTGCCCTCCAGAGAGCTATTCGGTCGCACGGGGTCGGAGCCCGGTTTTCGTGGGTCAGTATTACGATCTAGACGCCACTGAAGTCAACCAAATTGGCACCAAAACCACAGCGAACTCGCCTCCTGCGCGACGTGTTAACCTACTGAGTTATAACGAAATCCAATGATTTAAACAGGCGATACGTTAGATAACAGAATATCCATGTTAACGAATCCGTGAGCGGCTTGGCCGCCAAACACGCCAATTTCCCGAAATTACCCCTTCAGAGGGCGCATCGGCGCCGTTGTCCGCAACCTGCGCGCGATCGTGACAGAAGTGTTTCACTGAATAGGCGGTCGCGCCCGATTCCTGCCAGCAGGTCCGAAGCGGCGAACCCAAAACGTCCCAGCTCATGACGTGATCGTCTCATTTGAATTAATAATGAGATGAACCTTGTGAATCGGGGCTCATCTCATCCGTCTCAACGATGACGCGCCTTGCGCCCGCTCTGCCTCCGGCGGAGGCGACTCGTGCTGCGGTGCAGCAGGCGGAGGCGCCAGGCGCAGCAACGCAACCTCCGGCAGCAGGATTCCCACTTTGCCGACCACCAGGCCGCCCTCTCGCGCCTTCCGGCCGCCTGCCGCGAGGGCCGCCCGCAGCGCGGTTTGGCGCCAGAGGATCGCGCCAGGCTGTGCCAGCCCATCCCGCGCCACGGCGGCAAAGGCCGAATCCGGCGTGGCTTCCAGCGCCGCGGCGGCGCGGCGAAGGAAATCCGCCCCTGGCGCCAGGTCCGGATCAACGATCCAGACGTAGCCAGCCCGGCTGCGCGCCACCTCCAGCGCGGCCTCCGCCAGCACCGCCCAGCGGCCGCCCGGCGCCACCACCCGGCGCAGCGCGCGGTGCCAGCGCGTCGCGGCATCGGCGGCGCCGGCGGCGACCAGCGGATCCTGCCCGTCATCCAGCAGCAACACGTCCCGCACCGGCTGGTCCTGGCGGAACACCGCATCCAGGCGGCTTGCCAGCATCCGGCCGCGCCCGATTCCCGGCACGACGACGGTGATCTCTGGCAGCCCGGGCAGCAGCTTCGCCGCCAGGGCTTCGGCATAGGGGGCGAATCGGAAGCGGGTCAGCGCCGCCTGCCGGCGTTCCTGGCGGGCTGCCGCATTCTCCCCCCGCGCGAGGATGCCGGCGGCGGCCTTGGCCATCGCCTCCACATCGCCGAGCGGCACCGCGGCGCCGCCGAACTCGACCGCCAGGGGCGCCGCGCCGCCGCCACCGAGGAAGGCCACAACCGGCGCGCCGGCCGCCAGGGCCTGTTGCGCCACCAGCGGCATCGGGGATTCGCGTGCCGTCACCGCCAGAAGGTCAGCGGCCGCGAGCAGCGGGCGGGGCTCCGCCATATGTTCCACCAATCGGAACCCGTCCCGCGCGGCTGCGGCCAGTTCGGGGCCCATCCAGGCCCGCAGCGCCGGATCGAGCGCGCCGACCCAGGCCGCAGCCAAGCGCGGCTCCATCGTCTTCAGCCGCCGGAACAACTGGAGAAACAGGTCCAGCCCATGCCGCAGGTCGCCCGGCCCGGCGCCGAGCAGCAGCAGATCGCCCGCCGCGAGGCCGAGGGCTTCCCGCGCCCCGGCGGCTTCGGTATCCGGGCCTGGCGGGTGGGCGAGCCCCGGTTCCAGCACGGAGAATTTCGCGGCCATCCCCGGTAGTTCCGCGGCCAGCGCCGCCGGCACCGCGGGGCTCGGCACCAGCACCGCCGCCGCGTGCCGCAGCGCCACGCGGAGCCCGGCGGCGAGGCCACGGGCGCGCAATTCGCCCGGCATTTCCTGCAGCATGATCGTCGTCGTGACCCCGGCCTTCGCCGCCGGCTGGCCAAGCCGTGCCGCGGCGCCGCCATCCATCAGCGCATGGCGCAGCCCGCCGGCGCGCGCGACCGAAAGCGCCGCCAGCGCCGCTGGCTGGTCCGCCGCCACCTGGACCCCGCCGATGCGCGCCAGGTCCGCTTCCAGTGGCCCGCCCGCCAGCAGCAGCACCTCCACCCGCAATCCGGTCTGCCGGGTGATGCCGCGCATCGCCTCGATGATCCGCCGGGTCCCCTCCGTCTCCTCCGCATTGCCGAGCGCGAGCAGCAGGCCGGGGGAATTCGCAGGCGCAACGCCGGTGACGGCGCGCGCGGTGGCGTTCAGGAAGGCGCCGCCGAAATGCAGGTCGGGCTCCAGATAGGCGCCCTCGCACCATTCGTTCCAGGCGTTCACGCAGACGAAGGGCTCGCCCATGAAGGGCCTGGCCGCCGCCCGTTCCACCAGTTCCGTCAACCAGGCCTGGTAGGTGGCCGGGCGGGCGCCGTGGATGATGACGGTGTTGCTGCCCTGCTTGCGTGGGTCATTGTCCCAGCCCGGCACGGCGCATTTGATGAGCGGGAAATCCGGCTCCGGCTCCTCCAGCGAGACGCGGACGATATCCTCGAAGGCGAAGACGCTGCCGGTGAAGTCGGGGTCGAGGTAGTCGAGCGAGCCGCTGATCGTCGTCGCCCGCTTGGCCAGCTTGTGCGGCGGGAATTCGATGGCGCCGTCGAAGCCGTAGTCGCGCGGGTCGATATCGTCGAAGGATTGCGCCATGACGAAGACCGGGTCCTCGCCATGGTTCTCCCGGAACCTGCGGCGCCAGCCGGCGACCGTCTCCTCCGGCTCCGGCATCAGCCCGGCGCGATACATCATCAGCACCGGGCGGCCCTGGACGCGGATATAGCGCGGGTCGGCGAAGTGGCGGGCGAGCGTCGCCATCAGCGCCTCCTCCTCCTCCGGCCGGTAGTCCTGGCTCATCAGCACGTCGTTCTCGGCGCCGTCCCAGCGCCGCGTCCAGTTCTCATTCGCCCACATCAGGGCGAAGGGCATGTCGAGGCTGCGATCGGCGAGGAAGGCATCGACCGGCTTTTCCAGCAGTCGGTGGCCGTTGAACCAGTACCAGTAGAAAATCCAGCCATGCACGCCGCCGCGCTTCGCCATCTCGATCTGGCGGCGCATGACGTTCATGTCGGTCAGCGCGTAGTTCCCGAGGTCACGCGGGATGCGGGGCTGGTAGTGGCCGGCGAAGCGGGGCAGGGCGCGCGGCAGGTTGGCCCATTCGGTGAAGCCCGTGCCCCACCAGGCGTCATTCTCCGCGATCGCATGGAACTGCGGCAGGTAATTAGGCGAGCACCTTCGCGCGCGGCTTCGCCCCTTCCGGCAGCGGGACCAGCAGCTCGAAATCCTCGCTGGGGCGGGTGTTGCGCTTCACTTCCCGCGGGATGGTGGGGGTTTCCTGCGGCATCCGCGCGGCGACGCCGGCCTCATGCCGGTGGGCGAGGTAATGCAGCAGCGGCGCTTCCTGCGCGGCGCCCCCCATATGGCGCTTCACATAGTAGCGGCTGTCGAAATCGGCCGAAGGCTCCCGCCCCTCCTGCCAGCCGAGCGTGACGTAGTGCTCGAAGGGGTCGACGCCGGCGCGGGCCACGTCGCGATAGGTCGAGAGGTAGAATTCGGCGTCGAAATCCGGGATCGGGGCGACGCCCATCGTCCGGTTCCCGAGGTAGTGCGCCAGTGCCCGCTCGGTCGGGGCGAGGTCGTAGCGGCCGCGATACCAGCCGGTGTCGAAATGCGGGCCGGCGCGACGGCCTTCGAGGTCGCCATGCATGGCGTAGTGCGTCAGCGCATCCATCCCCGCCGCCGCCACATCCCCATGCGCGGCCAGGTACCAGGCGGGATCGAAGTAGAAGCAGGGCCGCCGGCCTTCGCGCCAGCCGCGTTCGACATAGTGCCCGGCCGGGTCCACCCCGCCATGCGCCACATCGGCGTTGTGGGCCGCGTACCAGGCGCCGTCGAAGATGCCGCTTTCCCACAGCAGATGCAGTTGCCCCGCCTGGATGTCCCCAAGCTGGTCGTCGCCCGAATGGGTGGCTCCCGGACCGTCCTCCGTCCCATCAGCCTCGGGCATCACGCGTCCTCACGCGCCAGCAGGTCTTCCAGATAGCGACCATAGCCGGAATTCCGGAGCGGGGAGGCGAGGGCGCGGAGCTGGTCGCTATCGATGAAGCCCATGCGCCAGGCGATCTCCTCCGGCGAGGCGACCTTCTGGCCCGTGCGCTTTTCGATCGCGCGGACGAATTCGCCGGCTTCCAGCAGGCTGTCATGCGTGCCGGTGTCGAGCCACGCATAGCCGCGGCCGAGCTTCGTCACCCGCAGCGTGCCTTCCTCCAGATAGACCCGGTTGAGGTCCGTGATCTCCAGCTCCCCGCGCGGGGAGGGCTTGAGCGAGCGCGCGATGGAGGGGGCGCGGCCGTCATAGACATAGAGCCCCGTCACCGCCCAGTTCGAACGCGGCGCCTTCGGCTTTTCCTCCAGCGTCAAGGCGCGGCCCTCGGCATCGAATTCCACGACGCCATAGCGTTCCGGGTCCGCGACGCGATAGGCGAAGACGCCGGCGCCGTTGGCCGAGACATCGCGCGCTTCCCGCAGCCGTTCCTCCAGGTCATGCCCATGGAACAGATTGTCCCCCAGCACGAGGGTGGAGGGGGCGCCATCGAGGAATGTCTCGGACAGCGTCAGCGCGCGGGCGATGCCATCGGGCTTGTCCTGCACCGTGTATTCGATGCGCAGTCCCCAGCGCTTGCCATCGCCCAGCAGGCGCTGGAACAGCGGCATGTCATGCGGGGTGGAGATGATCATGATCTCCTGGATCCGGGCGAGCATCAGCACGGACAGGGGATAATAGACCATCGGCTTGTCATAGACCGGCAGCAGCTGCTTCGAGACGGCGAGCGTCGCGGGGTGCAGGCGCGTGCCAGAACCTCCGGCCAGGACGATACCCTTCATGCCCGCTTCTCCTTGACCGGTCCGACCAGCACATCGAGGCAGCGCCCGAGCGAGGCGCGCCAATCTGCGGGCTGGATGCCGTGCACCTGCCCGATCTTGCCGCAATCCATCCGCCCATCCGGCGGCCTGACCGCGCGGGTGGGGTAGTCCGCCGTGGTGATCGGCACCAGCCGCGGCCTGGGGTGCCCGCGCAGCGCGGCCTGATCCAGGATCTCGGTGGTGAAGTCGAACCAGGTGGCGTGCGGCGCGCCGGAGAGGTGGAACAGGCCGAAGGCCGCATCCCCCGTCTGCGCCGCCAGCAGGCGGGGCGCCATCCGCGCCACCGCATCGGCGAGGTCTGCGGCGAAGGTCGGCGCGCCATGCTGGTCGGCGACGACGCGCAACTCCTCCCGCTCCCCGGCCAGGCGCAGCATGGTCTTCACGAAGTTGCCGCCATCCGGGCTGCACACCCAGGCTGTCCGCAACACGACGCTGCGCGGATTGGCCGCCAGCGCCGCGCGTTCGCCGGCTTCCTTGCTGGCGCCATAGACGCCGAGCGGGTTGGTCGCATCCGTTTCGACATAGGGCGCGCCCTTGCCGCCATCGAAGACATAGTCGGTGGAGAAATGCACAAAGGGCGCGCCGGCGGTGGCGGCGGCGGCGGCCAGCAGCGCGGCGCC
Source organism: Acetobacteraceae bacterium (assembly GCA_947478535.1). The sequence continues at coordinate 883 of CANJXD010000335.1, read as the reverse complement.
ATCCCGGTTCACCGCATAGGCGATCGTCGCCTGGTCCTCCGCCCGGTCCACCGCCGTATAGGCGGCGGCGTTGACGACGAGGTCCGGCCGCGCGGCTGCCATGGCCGCGGCGATGGAATCGGCATCCGTCAGGTCAAGCTCCGGTGGCTCCAGCGCCACCACCTCATGGCCGTCTTCCCCGAGGCGTCGGACCAGCGCCCGCGCCACCTGGCCTTCCCGGCCCGCGACAAGGACGCGCATCAGAAGCAGGGCCCGAGATCGGCCAGGCGCGGCAGCTTGCGGTCCTTGTCCGACAGCAGCGCGGCATCCCCGGCCACGCCCCAGTCGATGCCGAGCGCCGGGTCATCCCAGGCGAGGCCACGGTCGCAATCGGGGGCGTAGAGGCCGGTGACCTTGTAGGCGACCTCCGTATTCGGCTCCCGCGTCACGAAGCCATGGGCGAAGCCGACGGGTACGAACAGCATGTCGTCGCTTTCCCCGGTCAGTTCCGCCGTGACGTGCTGGCCGAAGGTGGGTGAGCCCGCGCGCAGATCGACCGCGACATCGAGGATACGCCCGCGCAGCACGCGCACCAGCTTCGCCTGGGGGGAGGGCGGGATCTGGAAGTGCAGGCCGCGCACGGTGCCCGGCAGCACCGAGAGGGACTGGTTGTCCTGCACGAATTCGTCGGCGATGCCGACCGCCGCGAAATCCCGCCGATTATAGGTTTCGATGAACACGCCGCGCGGGTCCGCGAAGCGGCGGACGGAGACCAGCAGCGGCCCGTCGACGCCAAGGCCGCGGACCTCGACATTCCCCGCGCGCCGGACGGCCGGATCCACCTTCGCCACCATCAACGACACCCCTACAGGCTACAGTCCTGGACCAACTGCATAATCCAAGG
>CANJXD010000334.1 GCA_947478535.1 Acetobacteraceae bacterium | reverse complement strand
AGCGCATAGCCCACCGGCACCGCCCCCATCGCCATCGCCTCCCGCGGGTCCGTGCCGGTGCCGGGGTTCACGGGGTGGGCTGGGAAGGCGGCGCCAGCGACGGAAAGCCGCAGGCTTTCCCCCGGCATCACGGTGATGCAACTCGGCATCATCGTCACCTCGACCATCCCGGCGGGCGGCGTGGCGAGGCTCCGATGGCCGCTGGTCAGCGTCATCACCCGCCCATCCCCGCGGATGACGGACAGGGTTGCCGCGACATCGAAGCTCGGCGCATCGGCGCGAATCGCCAGCCGTGCCACGGGGCATCCCAGCAGCGTCATCGGCGCCGTCAGGGGCACGCTGGTGAAGGTCAGCACATCATGGCGCTGGTCCACCTCGCCCCGGTCCGACAGCGGCGCGGTGGCGGGGGCGGGGCGCCAGGGATCGCTGATGAAACGCTCCGTCGCGCCGGGCCCGGGGGCGAAGGCGAGCCCGCCGCGATCGGTCCGCGCGCTCGCGGTGCCATTGCCGGTCAGGTGCAGCAGGCGGGGCGTCGTTTCCGGCCAGGATGCCGCGCTGATCCAGTGCTTCGTGCCCATGTCGAAGAGCCGCACGCCCACCAGCGGCTGATCCCCCCGATCCTTCAGCGCCCAGTCATTCCAGGCCACCGTCAGCACATCGATGTCATTCGCCGCCGCAGGCCCGAAATCCTGCCCCGCCTGGCGCGGCCCCCACATCAAATGCTGCCACGGCCCGATCACCAGCGCCTGCGGCGCCGGCGCGCCCCGCAGCGCGTGATAGCCGCCCCAGGTGCGGGGCAGGTTGTAGTCCAGCCACCCACCGACATGCAGCGCCGGCACGGCGAAACGGGTGGGGTCGATCCGGTGGCAGGGCGATGCCCGCTGAAAATATGCGGCCTCCGGCGGTGAGGCCCGCCAGAGGTCGTAGTGGTGCATATCGGCGTGGCGGGACAGCACCTCCGGCCGCGCCGGCACCGCGCCATCATAGCGCGGCGCGTTGGAATAGGTGGCCAGCGCGGTGAAGGCTTCCGCATCCCCACGCCGGCGCGCTTCCAGCGCCCCCATCTGCGCCGCCCAGCTTGCTGTCCCCGCCAGGGCCATCGCCCCGCCCTGCGCCGATTTCTCGGCATGGATGTCCCAGACGGACATGATGGGCGTGATGGCCCCGAGCGCCGAAGGCGCCTGGGATGCCGCCAGCAACTGCGACGCTCCCTGGTAGGAAAACCCATACATGCCGACGCGCCCGGAACTGCCCGGCAGCGCGGCCGCCCAGGCCACCGCTTCCGCCCCGTCGTCAGCCTCATCGGCATAGACGGTGAAGCGCCCCTCGCTGGTGCCGGCGCCGCGCACATCCTGCACGACGACGATATAGCCCTGCGCCGCATACCATTCGGGATGCGCGACGGTGACGGTGGATGCGATCGCCCGCCCATAGGGCTGGCGCATCAGCAGCACCGGATGAAGGCCCGCCGCCATCGGGCGCCAGAGGCTGGCGTCAAGACGCGTGCCATCGGACAGCCGCATCGAAACCGTCTCAGGCGTCCTCATGACGCGGCCTTGCGGAAGGACCAACCGCCGGTCGGCAGCTTCGCGCCGATCTCGCTCTCCTCGGTCAATTCGAAGCTCAGCTTGCCGGGGTTCAGCAGGTCATGCGGGTCCATCTCCCGCTTGAAGGCGACATCCTGCGCGGTGAGTTGCTTCACGCCGACGCCCTTGACGTTGAAGGAATGCGAATTCGCGACCTGCACGCCGCAGGCCGTCAGCGTGCGCACCATCGCGCCCATCTGCGCCTCGCTCTCATAGATCAGCGTCGGCGATCCCAGCGCGCCGAGCAGCCCCTCGCTGCGTTCGAGTTCAAGCCGCATCGGCGCCTGGCCCGCGAAGGCCTCATGCACCCGCAGCATCGCCTCCAGAAGCCCGCCGCCGGGGAACAGCCCCATCACGCTGGTGCGGCTCTTCTCCGTCTTCTGGATATGCAGCAGCGAATGTCCCCAGGAGAATTCATACAACGGCGCGCCATAGGGCCCCGCTTCCTCCGCCGCATCGCTGGCGATCGCCCCGCCATGCTCCCGCACCAGCTCGGAAAAGCCTTCCATCGAATGCGGCGCGATGATCGTGTTGACCAGCGTATGGCCTTCCGGGACCAGCGCCGCGAAGGGCTGGATCAGGCGCGGGATCGGCCATTCCTGGATCGAGACGAGCTTCTTCACCAGCCCGTCCTCATGCCCCAGCGCCACCGCGAAGCCGGCGGCGGCGGCGAAGCCGGGGAAGGTCACCAGCACTTCCCGCCAGGCGAAGGCCGGCGCCGTCGGCATCTCGATCTCGGTGATCAGCGCGTTGGTGCCATAGGCGTGGTGCACCAGCGCGATATCCGGCCCACGCAGTTCCAGCAGCCGCGGCTCCGCCTCCATGCTCATCACCTGCAGACCGAGGACATTGCCCTTGTCCCGCAGCATCCCCCAGGCGCAGGAGCCGATCCCGGCATGCCCGCCGGAGATGAAGCCCGCGAGGGTGGAATTGCGCTTCGTGCTGGGATGGATGCGCTGTTCCCAGCCCTCCGCCCGCGTCGCTTCGTCGAGCGTGCCCATCAGGATCCCGGAGCCCGCCCGCACCGCGCCGGGCCGCTGCCACAGCACGCCCCCGAGGCCCGTCAGGTTCAGCAGGATGCCGCCCTGCAAGGGCACGGATTGCCCGAAATTCGCCGTCCCGCCGCCGCGTGGCGTGACCGGGATGCGGTGCTTCACCGCCGCCCGCACCACGCGCTGCAACTCCGCAACATCGCGCGGCGTGACGATGATGTCGGCGTGCTTGCCATGCAGCAGCTTGCGCAGCATCGGGCTGATGGCGAAGCGGTCGCGGGAGCGCAGCCGTACCGTCGCGGGGTCATCGACGAAGGGGATGTCGCCCAGTTCCGCCGCGAAGGCCGGGATCGGCCATCGCGGCGGAGCCGCGTCGGGCGAGCGCGGTGGCGCCGCGTCGGGCCCGTGCGGTGCTTCCGCGTCGGGCTTGTTCACGACCCGCCCGGGCCGCGCGCCACGAGGTCCGCCGCCGGCGGCAGGTAGCGATCTGTATAGAGCGTCTCCGGCGCCGGCGGGTTGGCGATGCCGAAGGCCTCCGCCACGGCCCGCGTCATCGCCGCGATGCGTGCGGGGTCGGCGCGGCCGATGCCATTCGCCAGGACGTCCGGGGTGAAATACGCCTCCTCATAGGTCAGCTGCATCCGTGCCTTCTCGATCATCGGCTCCACCAGCGGCTCCCGCGCGCGGAGCGCGGCGATGGCGGCATCCGGGTCCTGGTGCGCGGCGCGCAACCCGCGCGCCATGGCGCGGATGATGCCGGTGACGAGGCGCGGATTCTGCTCCGCCCAGCCCGGCCGCGTCATCAGCGAATGGCCATAGAGCGGCACGCCGTAATCGGCGTAACGGAAGATGACGATCTGGTCCCGCGGCACGCCGAGGCCGACCAGGTTCAGCACGCCCGAGGTCGTCAGCCCGCTCATCGCCTGCGCCTGGCCGCGTACCAGCATCGGCTCCCGCAGCGCCGCGGTGGTGGCGGTGAAGGTGATGGCATCCACCGGCAGGCCGACGGCCCGCGCGAAGGCCGGCCACAGCAGGCGCCCCGCATCCGATTCTGGTCCTGCAACGGTCTTGCCGCGGAGGTCGGCGGGCTGGCGGATGCCGGAGGACGCCGTGGCCATGATCGCGACGGTGGAGCGGTTGTGGGCGATCATCACGGCCTGCAAGGCTGCCTGTGGATTGCGCGCATTGAACATGATCATGCCTGCGAGATCGGCAGTGCCGATCTCCGCCGTTCCGGTGGCGAGACGCTGGAACAGCTCCGAAGACCCGTTGGCGGAGGTCAGTGCGAGCTCGATCCCTTCCTCCCGGAAAAAGCCCCGCTGTTCGGCGAGCAGCCAAGGTGCGGCGGAGCCCTGGAAGGCCCAGTCCAGGCTGAACCGCACCCGTGTCAGCGGCGGGCTTTGCGCGGCCGCTGGCAGCGAAACGATCAGCGCGAGAAATCCGGCGAGCAGCGCACGCATGGCGGTATCTCCTGGCGGCAGGGGAAGCCCCCTGGCCCACCGCTTGCAGCAACCGCCATGCCACAGGGTCCGATACGGAGAGCCGAATGTCCGAGACCGCTGCCGATATCGAAGGCTTCGTCGCCGCCATCGGCGACATCCCGCATCTGCTCGATCCCGCCCTGGTCCGGCAGAAAAGCCGCGACATGTCCGGCGCCTACAGCCCCGTGCTGAAGCGCGAATTGCGCGGGCGGGACGCGGATCTCGTCGTCAGCCCGCGGGGGCGGGAGGATGTGTTCCGCATCGCCGCCGCCGCCGCGCGGCATGGCGTGCCGCTGATCGCGCGTGGCGGTGGCACGGCAAATTTCGGCCAGGGCATCCCGCTGCGCGGCGGCGCGATGCTGGACATGACGGCGCTGACCCGCGTGCTGTGGCAGAAGGGCCCCGCCGTGCGCGCCGAGCCCGGCATCCGGCTGATCGACCTCGATGCCGCGACGCGGCCGAATGGCTGGGAACTGCGCATCCATCCCTCCACCAAGCGTCAGGCGACGCTCGGCGGCTTCGTCGGTGGTGGCCATGCCGGGGTCGGGTCCTGCCGCTGGGGCATCCTGCGCGATCGCGGCAACATCCTCGGCCTGCAGGTGCTGTCGGTGGAGGCGGAGCCGAAGCTGGTCGAACTGCGCGGCGCGGCGGTGAACCTGGTGCACCACGCCTATGGCACCAACGGCATCATGCTGGAGCTGGAAATGCCGCTCGCGCCCGCCTGGCCCTGGGTGGAGGCGGTGACCTTCTTCCCTGATTTCCTGCAATCCGTGCGCTTCTCGGAAGCGCTGGCGATGGCGGATGGCATCGTCACCAAGCTCATCTCCCTCGATGCCTGGCCGCTGCCGTCCATGATGCGCCCCCTGGCGCCACTGGTGCGGGAGGGGGAGGCGATGGTGCTCTGCATGGTGGCGGAGCCCTGCATGGAGGCCTATCGCGAACTCGTCGCGGACCATGGCGGCGTGATCGCCGGCGAATGCGCGGAAGGGCAGGGCGCCTATGGCGCGCCGTTGTATGAATTCGCCTGGGGCCATGCGCGCTTCCACATCAACAAGGTGGACCGCTCCCTGGTCGGCTGCGTCGGGCTCTACACGCAACCCGACCTCGTCGGTTCCATCGCGCGTTCGGTGCGGCGCTTTGAGAAGCTCGGCGCCTTTCATTTCGAGGTGAAGCGCTTCGACAGCGGCCTCAGCTTCCAGGGCTCGCCGCTGTTTCCCTATGTCGATGACGCGCAGCTCGCCGCGGTGGTGGCCGGGATGCAGGAGGATGGCGCCATGGCCGCCAACAACCACACCTTCCTGGTGCGCGAAGGCGGGATGAAGCCGGTGGATGAGGCCGAGATCGCCTTCAAGCGCCGCATGGACCCGCACGACCTGCTGAACCCCGGCAAGCTCGCCACCGATGCCGGCTCCGTCGCCGCCAGCGCCGGCACCGCGCTGAAGGCCGGCGGCTGGACCTACGCCGCGACGAGCACGGCGGCGTAGGGGGCGCCAATGGCCCAACCGGCTCCCTCTCCCGCTTGCGGGGGAGGGTCGGGGTGGGGGCCATCGCATCCTCGGCAAACCAGGCCGCCGGCGACCGCAGCACGAACCGCCGCACCTTCCAGTTCGGCATCGCCGTCCCGCGCGCAGGGTCCAAGGCCCTGCAGACAGCAACGAGGGGTCCCGCGCACGGAAAAGGCCGCACCCCTGCGGGTGCGGCCCTTCCCGTCTGTTGCCCCTGGCGGCCCGGTTCGCACCGGGGCCGCCGAAGGGCGATCCCGTCAGACCGAGTAGTACATCTCGAACTCGACCGGGTGCGGGGTGTGCTCGAACTTGTACACGTCGGCCCACTTCAGCTCGATGTAGCTGTCGATCTGGTCCTTCGTGAACACGTCGCCGGCGAGTAGGAACTCATGATCCGCGGCCAGGCAGCCGAGCGCTTCGCGGAGCGAACCGCAGACCGTCGGGATGCCCTTCAGCTCTTCCGGCGGCAGGTCATAGAGGTCCTTGTCCATCGCCTCGCCCGGATGGATCTTGTTCTTGATGCCATCGAGGCCGGCCATCAGCATGGCGGAGAAGGCGAGGTAGGGGTTCGCACCCGGATCCGGGAAGCGGACCTCGACGCGCTTGGCCTTCGGGCTCGTCGCATACGGGATGCGGCAGGAGGCGGAGCGGTTGCGGGCCGAATAGGCCAGCAGCACGGGCGCCTCGAAGCCCGGGATCAGCCGCTTGTAGCTGTTGGTGGACGCATTGGTGAATGCGTTCAGCGACTTCGCGTGCTTGATGATGCCGCCGATATAGTACAGCGCCATCTCCGACAAATCGGCATAGGCATTGCCGGCGAACATCGGCTTGCCGGCCTTCCAGATGGACTGGTGCACGTGCATGCCCGAACCATTATCGCCATAGATCGGCTTCGGCATGAAGGTTGCAGACTTGCCGTAGCTATGGGCGACATTATGCACGCAGTATTTGTAGATCTGCATGAAGTCAGCCTGCTCCACCAGCGGGCCGAACTT
>CANJXD010000333.1 GCA_947478535.1 Acetobacteraceae bacterium | reverse complement strand
CCCGCCGTCGGCGTGATGACGGCGGAGCGCCGTCCGGTGACGGAAAGCACCGAATTCGTCGGCCGGGTCGAGGCGCCGAACCGGGTGGAACTGCGCGCCCGGGTCACCGGCTTCCTCCAGGAACGGCTGTTCCAGGAAGGGCAGGAGGTGAAGGCAGGCGCGGTGATGTTTCGCCTGGAACGCGCGCCCTTCGAGGCCGAGGTGGCACGCGCCCAGGCGCAGGTGGCCTCCGCCGAGGCAGCGCTGGTGAATGCGAACATCAACCTCGAACGCGCGCGGGACCTGGTACGGTCCTCCGCCGGGACACAGGCGCGGGTGGATGACGCCCTCGCCCAGCAGCGCAGCGCGCAGGCAATTCTGCTCGGCGCGCAGGCACAGGTGCGGGTGGCGCAAATCAACCTCGGCTATACCGATATCGCCGCGCCCTTCGACGGCAAGGTCGGCACCTCCACCTATTCCGTCGGTGCCGTCGTCGGCCCGAATTCCACCGGCCTCGCCACCGTGGTCAGCCAGGATCCGATGCGGGTGTCCTTCCCCGTATCGCTGCGCACGGGGTCCGAATTGCGGGAACGCTACGCGACGCGGGGTGGCGCCGATGCGGTCAGGGTGCGGGTGCGGCTGACCAGCGGGCGGGCGCATGCGCCGGTCGGGCGGATCGACTTCATCGACCCGCAGGTGGACCGCACGACAGATACCATCCTGGTCCGCGCCTCCATCGCCAACCCGCCCTTCCAGCCCGGCAGCCCGGACCGGCCCCTGATCGACGGCATGTTCATCACCGTCTTCGTGGAGGGGGTGGAACCGGTGCAGGCGGTGGTGATCCCGCGCGCGGCGGTGCTGCAGGACCAGCAGGGCAATTTCGTCTTCATCGTGGATGCGGAGAACAAGGCGCAGCGCCGGCCAGTGGGCCTCGGGCGCAGCATCGCCGATCAGGTGGTGATCGAGCGTGGGCTGGAAGGCCAGGAACGGGTGGTGGTGGAAGGCGTGCAGCGCGTGCGGCCGGGCCAGCCCGTGCAGCCGGGGCCGGCCGCGCCGCCAGCGGTGCGTGGCGCGCCCAGTGCGCCGCGCGGCTGAGGACAGCGCATGATCTCCGCCATTTTCGTCGATCGCCCGCGGCTGGCGATCGTCATCTCCATCCTGCTCACCCTCGCGGGTGGGCTTTCGCTGCTGCGGATTCCCGTGGCGCAGTTCCCGAACATCGTGCCCCCGCAGGTCTCCGTCACCACCGCCTATCCCGGCGCTTCGGCCGGCGTCGTCGAATCCACGGTGGCGCAGGTGATCGAAAGCGCGGTGAATGGCGTGGAGGGCATGATCTACATGTCCTCCAACAGCGCCAATGACGGGACCTACACCCTGTCCGTCTCCTTCGCGCTCGGTACCAATCCGGATATCGCGACGGTCAATGTGAACAACCGCGTGCAATCCGCCATGGCGCGATTGCCGTCGGAGGTGCAGCGCGGCGGGGTCACGGTGCGCAAGCAATCCTCCGCCGTGTTGCAGTTCATCGCCGTCACCTCGGACAACCCGGCGCATGATTCGCTGTTCATCTCGAACTACATCACCATCAACATGCTGGACCGGCTGGCCCGCGTGCAGGGGATCGGGTCCGTCACCATCTTCGGCGCGATGGATTATTCCATGCGCATCTGGTTCGAGCTGGACCGGCTGATCAGCCTCGGCCTGACGCCGGCGGATGTGATCACCGCGATCCAGTCGCAGAACGTGCAGGCCGCGGTGGGGCGCATCGGCGCGCAGCCGATCTCGAACGACCAGCAATTCCAGATCAACCTGCAGACCCAGGGGCGGCTCGCGACGCCGGAGGAATTCGGCAACATCGTCATCCGCGCCAATGCGCAGGGGTCCCTGCTGCGGGTGAAGGATGTGGCGCGGATCGAGCTGGGTGCCGCGCGGATGGACACCGAAAGCCGGCTGAATGGCCGGCCCGCGGTCACGGTAGCGACCTATCTCGCCCCCGGCGCCAATGCGGTGACCGCGGCGGGCAACCTGCAACGCTCGCTCGACGAGCTGTCCCGCCGCTTCCCCGAGGGGATGCGGACGCAGGTGTTCTACGACACCTCCACCTTCGTCGTGGACACGATGAACGAGGTGATCAAGACGCTGCTCGAAGCCTTCGTGCTGGTGGTGGTGGTGGTGCTGCTGTTCCTCGGCAATGTGCGGGCGACGATCATCCCGACCATCGCCGTGCCGGTCAGCCTTATCGGCACCTTCGCGGCGCTGCTCGTGCTCGGCTATTCCGCCAATACCGTCTCTCTGCTCGCGATGGTGCTGGCCATCGGCATCGTCGTCGATGACGCGATCGTGGTGGTGGAGAATGTCGAGCGGGTGATGGAGGAGGAACCGCACCTCACCCCCGCCGAGGCCACCAAGAAGGCAATGGCGCAGATCACCGGGCCGATCATCGCCATCACGCTGGTGCTGCTGTCCGTCTTCGTGCCGGTGGGCTTCATCCCGGGCCTGTCCGGCGTGCTGTTCGCGCAATTCGCGGTGACGGTCTCCGTCGCCATGGTGATCTCGGCGATCAATGCGCTGACGCTGTCCCCTGCCCTATGCGCCGTGTTCCTCAAGCCGCATCACGGGCCGCGGCGCGGGCCTCTCGGCATGGTGATGCGCGGGATCGACTGGGTGCGGGACCGCTTCGGCGATATCGTCGCGCGGCTGGTGCGGCTGTCATCCCTGTCGCTGCTGCTGACGATACTGTTCGCCGGCGGCACCTGGTATCTCTCGAAGCAGACACCGCAGGGCTTCCTGCCGGAGGAAGACCAGGGCGCCTTCTTCGTGCAGACGCAGTTGCCGCAGGGGGCGAGCCTGTCGCGCACCCGCGCCGTGGTGGAGCAGATCGAGGCGATCATCCGCCCGGTGCCGGGGGTGGACCGGGTGCTGTCCATCGTCGGCTTCTCCCTCGTCGACCAGGGCGCGCAGTCGAATTCGGCCTTCATCGTCGTGCGCATGAAGCCCTTCGCCGACCGCGCCTCGGCGCAGGAAAGCGTCTATGCCGCGATCGGGCGAGTGTTCGGCGCGACGCAGCAGGTGCGGACGGCGAGCACCTTCGCCTTCAACATCCCGCCGATCATCGGGCTCGGCACCGGCGCGGGCTTCCAGTACCAGTTGCAGAACCTGGAAGGCCGCCCGCCGGAGGAGATGGGCAGCGCGATGCTGGGGATGGTGGTCGCCGCCAACCAGGACCCGCGGCTCGCCCGCGTCTTCTCCACCTTCGCGGCCAACACGCCGTCCTTGTTCCTCGATGTGGACCGGGACAAGGCGCAGGCGCTCGGCGTGCGGATCAGCGACATCTTCGCCGCGCTGCAGACCACTCTGGGCGGTTTCTACGTCAATGACTTCAACCTGTATGGCCGGTCCTGGCAGGTCAACATCCAGGCCGAGGCGCTGGACCGCGACGATATCCCCGACCTCTGGCGCATCCATGTGCGGAACAACCAGGGGGAGATGGTGCCGCTGCGGAGTCTCGCCGATGCGCGCATCGTGCTGGGGCCGCAGACCATCAACCGCTTCAACAATGTGCGCTCGGTGTCCGTCAACGGTGCACCGGCACCGGGCGTGTCCTCCGGCGATGCGCTCCTGGCGATGGAGGAATTGTCGGACCGCGCGCTGCCGCAGGGCTACGGCTACGAATGGACCGGCACCGCCTTCCAGGAAAAGCTGGCGAGCGGGCAGACCGGCGTGATCCTCGCCCTCGCCGTGCTGTTCGCCTACCTGTTCCTGGTCGCGCTGTATGAAAGCTGGGTGATCCCGATCCCGGTGCTGATGTCGATTGCGGTCGGCGTGCTGGGGTCCTTCGCCGCGCTGGCGATCACCAAGCTGTCGCTTGATGTCTATGCCCAGGTGGGGTTGGTGGTGCTGATCGCGCTGGCGGCGAAGAACGGCATCCTGATCATCGAATTCGCCAAGGAACAGCGCGAGGCCGGGCTTTCCATCCGTGACGCCGCGGTGATGGGCGCCAGGCTGCGCTTCCGCGCGGTGATGATGACCTCGGTCGCCTTCATCCTCGGCCTGGTGCCGCTGGTGATCGCGACGGGGGCGGCCAGTGCCTCTCGCCGCGCGGTGGGCACGCCGGTCTTCGGGGGCATGCTGGCGGCGTCCTTCATCGGCATCTTCATGATCCCGATGCTGTATGTCGTGTTCCAGTCGATGCGGGAGACGGTGAAGGCCCGCTTCGGCCGGAAGGCCTCGCCACCCGCGGCGCCGCATTGAGGGGGACGCCCCCCCTTTTCGGACCCCCCCACTATCCGCGATGATATGAGCCAGAGAAGCGAGGGACGGAATCCATGGCAAAGTTCGGATTGAGCCAGTCGGTGCGGCGCGTCGAGGACCCCCGCCTGCTGATCGGCCGCGGCCGCTACACCGACGACATCACGATGCCCGGGGAGGCGCTGGGCGTGGTGCTGCGCAGCCCGCACGCCCATGCACGGATCACCAGCCTCGATACCAGCGCCGCCAAGGCCGTGCCGGGCGTGCTGGCCGTGCTGACAGGCGCCGACCTGCGCAAGGCCGGGCTGGGCGACGTGCCCTGCATGGTGCCGATGAAGAACCGGGATGGCAGCGCGCGCTCCAATACGCCGCGCCCGGCCCTGGCGGATGAAGTGGTGCGCTATGTCGGCGATCCCGTCGCCTTCATCGTCGCCGAGACCAGCCAGGCCGCGCGGGACGGGGCCGAGGCGGTGGTCGTGGAATACGACGTCCTGCCCTCCGCCACCGACCTCGCCACCGCCTGGCAGCCGGGGCAGCCGCCAGTGTGGGAGGAGGCCGCGAATAATGTGTGCTTCGACTGGGAGGCCGGCGACAAGGCGAAGACGGATGCCGCCTTCGCGCGCGCCGCGCATGTCACGAAGCTGACGGTGGTGAACAACCGCGTCGTCGTCGCCAGCATGGAAGCCCGGGCCGCCGTCGCGGCGTGGGAGGGTGACCGGCTGACGGTGCAGACCAATACCCAGGGGTCCTGGCTGGTGAAGAACCTGCTGGCGAACCAGGTGTTCAAGATCCCGCCCGCCCAGGTGCGCGTCATTACTCCCGATGTCGGCGGCGGCTTCGGGATGAAGCTGTTCCTGTATCCCGAGCATGTGATGGTGGCCTTCGCAGCGCGCGAGATCGGCCGCCCCGTGAAGTGGGCGAGCGAGCGGACGGAGGCCTTCCTCTCCGACAGCCATGGGCGGGACAACATCACGCTGGGCGAATTGGCGACCGACGCCGATGGCAAGTTCCTGGCCCTGCGGACGCGCAACTACGCGAATATGGGCGCCTATCTCAGCACCTTCGCGCCCTTCATCCCGACCGGCGCCGGCACCAAGGTGCTGGCCAGCGTCTATGGGTTCGAGGCGATCCACGCCCATGTCATCGGCGTGCTGACGAACACCGTCCCCGTCGATGCCTATCGCGGCGCCGGGCGGCCCGAGAGCAACTACCTCGTCGAGCGGATGATCGACACGACGGCGGCAGCACTCGGGATCGACCGCATCGAGCTGCGCCGGCGCAACATGGTCACGCAGGCGGCGATGCCTTTCACCTCCGCCATGGGCCAGCGCTACGACAGCGGCGATTTCCTCCAGTTGATGGACAGCGCCCTGGCGAAGATCGACTGGGCCGGCTTCCCGGCGCGGCGAGCGGAGGCCGAGAAGCGGGGAAAGAAGCGCGGAATCGGCCTCGCCTATTACCTGGAGGCCACCGGCGGCAGTCCGACCGAGAATGCCAAGGTGGTCTTCGCCGAGGATGGCTTCGTTGATGTCTATGTCGGCACGCAATCCACCGGCCAGGGCCATGAGACGGCCTATGCGATGCTGACGCAGCATGAGCTCGGCATTCCGCTGGAGAAGATCCGCGTCCGGCAGGGCGATAGCGAGACGCTGCCCGATGGTGGCGGCACGGGTGGCGCGCGCAGCCTCTATTCCGAGGGCCAGGCGATCCTGGTGACGACAGCTTCAGTGGTGGAGAAGGGCAAGCAGGCGGCGGCGGAGCATTTGGAAACCTCGGCCGCCGATATCGAGTTCACGCCGAAGGATGGCCGCTTCGATGTCGCCGGCACGGACCGGGGCGTGGGTATCCTCGAACTGGCGGCGATCCAGCGGAAGCGCGTGGCGGCTGGGCAATCCGCCGTGCTGCTGGATGCCATGGAGACCGCGAAGATCGAGAGCCACACCTTCCCCAATGGCTGCCATGTGGCGGAGGTGGAGGTGGACCCCGAGACGGGGATCGTCTCCGTACCGCGCTATGTCGTGGTGGATGATGTCGGGCATGCGCTGAACCCGCTGATCGTGCGCGGCCAGGTGCATGGCGGCGTCGCGCAGGGCATTGGCCAGGCGCTGTTCGAGCGCACGGCCTATGATGCCGGCAGCGGCCAGCTGCTCAGCGCGTCCTTCATGGATTATGCGCTGCCGCGGGCGGATGACCTGCCGAACATCGATGTCGACCTGATCGAGGTGACCTGCGAGACCAATCCCCTCGGCGTGAAGGGTGCCGGTGAGGCCGGGGCGGTCGGGTCCCCGCCCGCCGCGATCAATGCGCTGATCGACGCCCTGGGCGGCCGCGTGGTGGACATGCCGGCGACCCCGGAGACGGTGTGG
>CANJXD010000332.1 GCA_947478535.1 Acetobacteraceae bacterium | reverse complement strand
TCGGCGGCAACGCGCCCATAGTCGATGGTGGCCCGCGCGGTGGGCGCCGAGGCCCCCATGATCACGCGCCTCCGCCCGCGAGCCTGGTCCACCGCCAGACGCGTCAGACGCCCGCGCTCGGCGCCGTCCAGCGTCCAGGATTAGCCGTTGTCACCGGCCACGCAGATGCTGCCGGCGCCGATGGCCATCTGGCGTTCGACCACCTCGCAGAAGGCGCCCTCCCGGATCTCTCCCGCTTCTGGGAAGGGCGTGACGACGGCGGGGATCGCGCCGAAGGCCGTCTCTCGTGTCAATCGCGTTATGATGGGGTCAGTCGATCTTCAGGTTGGTTTCGCGTGCGACGCGCGCCCAGACCGCAGTGTCGTCCGCCAGCAGGCGCGCCTGCTCCTCCGGTCCACCGACGAGCAGCGGTGTGCCCTGCTCGGCATAGCGCGCGCTCAGCGCGGGGTCAGAGGTACCGGCGCGCAGCGCTTCGGCCAGGCGCGCGATGATCGGCGCCGGCGTGCCGGCGGGCGCAAACAGCCCCTGCCAGAACGTGACATCGAATCCCGACAGCGTTTCCGACACCGCCGGCACCTCGGGCAGCTGTGTCATGCGCGTGAGGGAGGAAACAGCGATGGCGCGGGTGATCCTTTCCTCCATCAGCGGCCCGCCTTCGAGCAGCGAGGTGAACATGCTCTTGATCCGTCCGGCGCGCAGGTCGAGCATCGCCGGACCGGTGCCGCGATAAGGCACGTGCTCCACTTGCACGCCGGCGCGGTAGCCCAGCAATTCCATCGCCTTATGGTTCAGCGCGCCAACGCCGGCCGAGCCATAGGTCATCAGGCGCGGATTGGCGCGCGCGTAGGCGATGAACTCGGCGAGTGTGGTGATCGGCAGGCTGTTGTGCACATGCAGAACGAAGATGCTGCGGTACATCGGACCGATCGGCGCGAGCTCCTTGATCGGATCCTTCGGCGTCAGCTGCGGCTGCAGCGCCGGATTCACAGCGAGCGGCGTGGCACCCGCGAGCAGCGTGTAGCCATCGGGCCGCGCCTGCGCGACGTAGGCGCTGCCGATCGCCGTGCCAGCGCCGGAGCGGTTCTCCACCACGATGGGCTGGCCGAGCACGCGTTCCATGAAGGGGCCCATGGCACGCGCCGCGGCATCTGACCCACCGCCCGGCGCATAGGGCACGACGATGGTGATGGGCCGTGTCGGCCAGGCCTGCGCAGTGGCGCCGCGCGGCGCGCCGAAGCCGGCGGCGGCCGCGGCGGCGGCGGCCATCAGCGATCGGCGACACAGTCGCTGGTCGTTCCGGTTCTGGTGCATCGGCGTCTTCTCCATGCGTGGGGGTTAGGCCGCAACCGCGGCGCCGGCGGCAACCGAGTTGAAGCGGCCGGGATCGAACAACGGTAGCTCGGGCTCGCCGCCCAGGATGTGGGTGGCGAGCAGTTCCGACAGGTAGGGCCCGATGGTGTAACCGCCGCGCACGCAGGCCAGCACCCAGGCGCCCGGCACGCCCGGCAGCGCGCCGGCAAGCGGCAAGAAATCCGGCACATGCGGCTCGTAGCCGATCCAGGTGCGCACCAAGCGGGTGCGGCGCAGCGCTGGCACGGCGGTCACCGCCAGGCGCAGATTGGTGGTCAGGTTCTCCGGCAGGATCGCGCTCTCGCCGCGTTCCGGATCGCCGGTGCCCTGCCAACCCCCGCCGATCAGCATCGTACCGTTCTCCGACTGCTTGAGCGTAAGCAGGCCGGTGGCGTGGCCGATGGTCATCTTCGCCAGCCGCTCGATCCGCTCAGTGACAGAGACCATGTTGAAGCGCACCACGATGGGCAGCTCGACGCCGAGCAGCTGCGCGAGACGTTGCGTCCAGGCCCCGGCCGCCAGCACCAGGCGGCGCCCGGTGAAACTCGCGCCGCGCTCGGTGCGCAGCGTGAAGCCGAGGCCGCTGCGCTCGAGGCCCGCCACCCCATCGCCCTCATGGATCGTGACCCCGGCGGCGAGGAGTGCTGCGCGATAGGCGCGCCCCGTGGCCGTGCTGTCGGCATAGCCATCGATGGCGCAGTAGGAGGCGAGCTGCGCCTGTGGGCCGATAGCCGGTTCCAGCGCGCGGGCACGGTCGGCCGAGATGATCTCGATCGGTACGCCCGCCGTCCGGCGCTCCGCCATGCGCGCTTCCAGGATCGCCGCCTCGGCCGCCGTGAAGGCAAGGGTCAGGCCGCCGGTCATGCGGTAGTCCACATCGACGCCGAGCAGGCGATGCGCCTCCGCCCAGCGCTGCCGCCCCTGCAGCGCGTAGGGCACCAGGGCCGCACGCTTGATCTGCAGCGACAGCGTGCCCGCATTCACACCCGAGGCGCCGGTGCCGAGGCCCTTCTGGTCAAGCAGCATCACGCGCATGCCGCCGCGCGCGAGGCCGAGCGCGGTGCCCGCGCCCATCACACCGCCGCCGACGACAAGCGCGTCATGTTCGATCATTCGGTGGGGCCGCCTACTCCAGCAACCCGGCGCCGACCAGTGCCGCGCGGATGCGCGCGCGCTGCGCGGCGTCGAGCGGACGGATCGGCGGGCGCGTCGCCCCCCCCGGCCGACCCAGCAGGTCGAGCGCCGCCTTCACGCCGGCGGGAAACGTACCGATGCCGAAGAAGCCCTTGGTGAGTGACGCCATGCGCGTCTGCAAGGCCCGCGCCTGCGCCAGATCGCCGGTGGTCGCGGCCTTGTAGAAGCTCGCGGAAAGGCCACCCATGACGGGGGTGGTGCTGTCCATGTAGCCGACCGCACCGCAGGACAGCGCCCCGAGGCCGAGCAACGACGCGTAGCCCGCGAATACCTTGGCGCGATCGCCCACGGCACGAATGATGTCCTGCAACAGCAGAAAATCCTTCGAGGATTCCTTGAACGCCACGACCTTCGGATGGTCCGCGAGGCGGTCGCACATGTCGGGTGTGAGGTTGATGCCGGTGCGGCGCGGGATGTTGTAGATCACGACCGGCAGTGGCGAGTCGCGCAGCACCAGCGCGAAATGGTCCATCACCTCCTCAAGCCCGGGCAGGATGTACCACGGCGGCTGGATCAGCGCGGCGTCGCAGCCAGCCTCGGCCGCATCGCGCGCGATCTTCACCGATTCGGCCGCCATCATGTGGCCGCAGCCGGCGACCACCGGCACGCGCCCACGCGCGGTGGTGACGGCGGTGCGGAATACCTGCCGCCGCTCCTCCTCGGTCACGGCCCAGCTCTCGCCGGTACAGCCATTCACCAGGATGCCGTCCACACCATCGCCGATCACGGCCTCGACCAGCCGGGCGTAGCCGGGCAGGTCGAGCGAGAGGTCGTCGCGAAACGGCGTGGTCAGCGCGGGGATCACCCCGGTGAGCGTGCTCATGGTCCGTCTTCTCCGTCAGCTTGGGGCGGGCGCGGGCAGGTCCAGCGTATCGTAGTCGAACGCGCCGACCAGCAGGTGGTAGGGAACCGGCCGCAGCGGCGCCCGGCCGGTGAGCTGGCCGGCGCTGGTGCGATCGCCGCGGCGCAGCGCCACGAGCTCGCCCAGCGTCTCGCCGCAGAAGCGGCCCTGGCAAGGGCCCATGCCGCAGCGCGTCCAGGCCTTGGCCTGGTTGACGTCGCGCGCGCCGGCATCGAGCGCCGCCTCGATGGTGGCGCGGGTGATGTCCTCGCAGCGGCAGACCACCGTCTCCGGCGGGATCGCCGCGTAGGAGCCGGGGCGGGCCTGCATCAGCGTCGCGATCGCCGCTCCGAAGCGCTCGGCCCGGCGCCGCGCGGCCGATGGCGCGGCAGCCTGCGCGGCATGGCCGGCGGCGTCGAGCCGCCCAGTGTCGCGCAGCGCGGCCAGCGCGGCGATCCGCCCACGCTGCTCGGCCGCCGCGGCGCCGCCGATGCCCGCGCCGTCGCCGGCGAGATAGAGGCCCGGCAGGCCGGCGCGCAGATCGGCGTCGGTCTCCGCAACCCAGCCGCCCTGCTCGGGGCGGAAGACGTGGCGGAGCTGGAGCAGGCGGGTGATGGAGGTGTCGGGCACCAGCCCGTGGCCGAGCGCGCAGGCATCCGCCGCGATGCGCTGCCGTGCGCCATCCCGCGGCCGCCAGGTCACGGCATCGACCGGCGCTACCTCCACCGCCTCGAGTTCCGCCGTGCCGTGCAGCGCGACGACGGCGTGGCCGTGCAGCACCGGCACGCGCGCCGCGGCGAGCCGTGCGCGCCAGCCCGCGCCGCGTGCCAGCAGGTCCGGGCGCGCCGCCTGCGCCGGCAGGCAGCGCAGCCAATCGCCCGGCCGAGCCAGATCGATGACCGCCGAGACCTCGCCTCCGACCTTCAGGATACCGACCGCGACCGCGGCGAGCAGCGGGCCGACGCCCGCCACCACCGTGCGGCGGCCGGGCAGCACACCCTCCGCCTTCAGCATCACCGTGGCAGCGGCCAGCCCGACCACGCCGGGCAGCGTCCAGCCCGGCGCCGGCACAACGCGCTCATGGGCGCCGGTCGCGAGAATGAGGCGCGCGGCCTCATGCAGTTCAGGCCCCTCGGGGCCGACGACATGCAGGCGAAAGCCAGGTTCGGCGAACCAGACGCGGCGCAATGGCAGGTGCCGCGCGCCGCTCCCGGCAAGGGCAAGGCGCAGGGCCGCGCCGCGTTTGGCATCGGGCGAGGTGGGCGCGGGGCCGAACGCGGCCGGCGGGGCGCGATAGACCTGCCCGCCGGGTGCGTCCTGTTCGTCGAGCAGCGTCACCGAAAGCCCACCCTGCGCGGCCTCGGTCGCCGCAGCCATGCCGGCCGGGCCGGCGCCGAGCACCAACAGATCGCAGCGCTGGGCCTGCACCGCCTTCATGCCGGATTGTCACGCCGGAGGTGCACCGCGAGGCCCTCAGCGACGCGTGTCTGGCAGGCCAGGACGGCCTCGCCTTCGACCTCCACGACGCATTCCTGGCAGACGCCCATGCCGCAAAACATGCCGCGCGGCGCACCGCCGGGGCTGGTCCGCAAACGGCGGATGCCGGCCGCCCAAAGCGCCGTGGCGATGCTCTCGCCGGCGAAGGCCGCGACGGTGCGCCCATCGACGGTCAGGGAGAGGCCGAGCCCCCGGGCGATGCCGGCGATGCGCAGGGATGCCTCGCCCATCTCAGCGCCGTCCGCCCATCATTGAAGGTCTGGCCCACCGCCCGGCCGACCAACGCGGCCGAGGATACCTGCCGAGCTGCCTTCCCGCATGCAACCTCCCACTCAGCCTGTTTTATGGATCAAACCGTGTTTTTCCTATGATCGTCAACCACCCAGTGGAGCCCGCATGATCAGGCCCTCCATGCAGCGCCCCTCCGCCGTGCTGCGCCGCGACCTTCGGCGAAGGCCGACCGTCGCGGTGGCTGGCGAGGGCGCGTACATCCTGGACGAAGCGGGCAAGCGCTACCTCGATGCCATTGGTGGCGCGGCGGTGAGTGAGCAGGCCGGTCGGCGGGAGCTCTATGCGCCGATCCTGTTAGAGACCTCGCAGATCGCCCCAAGTCACGCCTATCGCGACCAGCGCCACGACGAAACGTCCGAAGCCTGCGGCCTGCGCGTCGCGGATGAGCTGGAGGCGGAGATCCAGCGCCTCAGGCCGGAGACGGTGGCCGGCTTCGTTGTCGAGCCGGTCGGCGGGGCGACCTGTTATCCGTCCTCCAGCAGCGCCGATGGCGTGCGCGGCGTCCACGTGCTGCTCGCGCCGCCCTTCATCGTCAGCGAGGCGCAGGTGGAGGAGATCGTGGCCAAGCCGGGCCAGGCCCTCGCCGCCTGCCTGCCGGATGGCAGGGCCTGAGGCGGCTCAGCCGACCCGCTCGGCGATGCGTCGGGCGGCATGCCGCACAGCATCCAGGTAGCGGGTCTCGAGCGCCGCGAGGTCGAAGGCCGAACCGGCCCCGAAACGTCGATCGCCGCCACCACGCGCCCCGCACGGTTGCGTACCGGCGCGCAGACCGAACTGCCGCCCGCCTCCATCACGCCGCGGCTGATGACATGGCCATCCCGGCCAGCGCGCGATACCAATCGTGCCAATGCCTGAGCCGTGCCCGGTGTCTCGTCCGTCAGGCGTGCGAGTTCCGCATCGCGGTACAGCTCGAGCGGTTCCTCCGCCGGCAGGTCCGACAGCAGCAGCCATCCCATCGGCGAGGCATGGGCCGTAACCCGGGCGCCGACATTCATGTTGCTCAGGAAGCCGGAGCGGGTCTGCACGCAATTCAGGTAGAGCACGTCGCGGCCGTCGCGGATCGCGAGGTGCGCCGAGACCTGCGTCTCATCGCGCAGCGCTTCAAGCTCCGGGCCCGCGATCTCGATGATGTCCTTCGAGGTGAGGAAGGCGAAGCCGATGTTGAGCACGCGCGGGCCGAGCGTGAACAGCTTCTGCCGGTTTTCCGTCACGTTCCAGGAGGTGGACGCCAAGATCGGCATACTAACCCGCGGCCGGCCGGGAAACGGCGCCAGGCAGCCGTGCGAAAGGCGTAGGATAGCGGCTGCGTGGGCGCGACCGTGACGATCCACACCGGTGCCGGCCACGGCCGCTATGCTGCTGGCACGTTTCGCCTCCGCCAGATATCCAGCAGCGTCTGGGCACCGGCGACAATGATCGGCCCCAGGATGATCCCTGAGGTGCCGAAGACCAGCAGGCCACCGACCACGGCGATGAAGGAAGGCACCGTGTGCAGCATCAAGC
>CANJXD010000331.1 GCA_947478535.1 Acetobacteraceae bacterium | reverse complement strand
GGGCAAGCGGCCTGTCTTCCTCGCCGCCTCCACCCATCCAGGCGAGGAAGCGATGGTCGCGGCGGCGCATAGGTTGCTCGCCGCGAGTTTTCCGGACCTGCTGACGGTGATCGTCCCGCGCCATCCCGAACGCGGGCCGGATGTGGCGGCGCAGGTCGGGGGGATCTTGGCACCGTGGGGACTGGCGGTGGCGCGGCGCAAGGCGGGCGGCGCGCCGGGGCCGGAGGTCGCCGTCTATGTCGCGGATACCCTGGGGGAATTGGGCCTGTTCTACCGCCTGGCCGGCGTTGCGCTGGTCGGCGGGAGCCTGGTGCCGCGTGGCGGGCAGAACCCGCTGGAGCCGGCGCGGCTGGGCTGCCCGATCCTGCTGGGGCCACATATGCAGAATTTCGAGGAACCGGTCGCCCGCCTCGTCGATGCCGGGGGCGCCTTGCGTGTATACGGCGAAGCCGGAGCGCTGGCGGAAGCCGTGGCCGCCGTGCTATCCGATGCTGGTCGGGGCGAGGCCCTTGCCGGGGCGGCGGCCCGCGTCGCGGATGGTCATGCCGGCCTGCCAAGGCAGGTGGCGGATGCGCTGCTTGATCTGCTGCCTGCGGCCAGGGTTGACCCGGGCAGGATGTGAAATCGGTCGGACCGGCCCTCCGGGGACGGTTTTTCACCCGCAAGGGTGGGTTGTGGATCCCGCAAGGGTGGTTTGGGGATAGCAGAACGGTGCAAGGCTGATGCGAGCACCCGCCTTCTGGTCGGGCGGCGGTGGCGTGATGCCCCTGCTGCTGGCCCCTGTCTCCGCGCTGTACGCGCAGGCGACGGCGCGGCGCATGGCGCGGCCGGGCTGGGTGGCGCCTGTGCCGGTGATCTGCTGCGGCAATGCGACCGCGGGTGGCGCCGGCAAGACCACGGTCGCCCTCGATCTCGGACGGCGGCTCGCGGATCGGGGGGTCGCCGCGCATTTCCTGCTGCGAGGCTATGGCGGCACGGTGAAGGGGCCGCTGCTGGTGGACCCCGCCACGCATGACAGCACGACGGTGGGCGATGAAGCCCTGCTGCTGGCCGATGTGCGGCCGACCTGGGTCTCGGCGGATCGTGCTGCCGGCGCGCGGGCGGCGATCGCGGCCAATGCGCGGGCGATCGTGATGGATGACGGGTTGCAGAACCCGACGCTGGCCAAGGACCTGTCCCTGCTGGTGATCGATGGAGGCTTCGGCTTCGGCAATGGCCGCATCATCCCCTCCGGCCCCTTGCGGGAACCCGTTGCCGCCGCCGCTGCGCGCTGCCAGGCCGCGGTGCTGATCGGGGAGGATGAGACGGGGGCGCTGGCGCAATTGCCGCCGGGGCTGCGCGTGCTGCGGGCGCGGCTCGCGGCCGGGCCGGAAGCGGCGATGTTGCGGGGCCAGCCCGTCTTCGCCTTCTGCGGCATCGCCAGCCCGCGCAAATTCTTCAATACCTTGCAGGAAGCCGGGGCGATCCTGGCGGGGCGGGAATCCTTCGCGGACCACTACCCCTATGATGCCGGGGACATGCAGGAATTGCTGGCCCAGGCCGACGCGCTGCGCGCCCTGCCGGTGACGACGAAGAAGGATTTCGTGCGGATCCCGCCCGCCTTCCGGTCCCGCGTCACGGTGGTGACGGTGACCCTGGCCTGGGAGGAATCGGCCGAGATCGAGAGCCTGCTCGATCCGCTGGCCCAGCGCGTGCCCATCCCGGCCTAGCCTTGCCCCTGCTGGCGCGGCGATCATAGGCTGATCCAACCGGAACGGCCGGAAAGGGAGGATCACCCATGGCGTCGATGGGAAGGCGGTTGCTGCTTTCGGCTGGCGCCGCGGGGCTGGGGCTGCCAGGCATCGCCCGCGCCCAGACCTGGCGGCCGACGCAGCCCTTGCGCGTCATCGTCTCCGCGGCACCGGGTGGCACCATCGATCTCCACGCCCGCGCCGTGCAGCCGATCCTGGCGCAGAAGCTGGGCGTCGCCGTGGTGGTGGAAAACCAGGGTGGCGCGGCGGGGCGGGTTGCCGCCATGCAGATGGGCCGCGCGCCGGCGGATGGGCACACCATGCTCGTCACCTCCGGCGATTCTCTGGTGTTGCAGGACATCCTGTTCGGCCCGCGGCATGGTCGCGCGCGACCGGCGCTGCGCCCGGTGACGATGACCATCAGCGCGGCGCAACTCCTCGTCACCCATCCGCGCTCCGGCTTCCGCAGCATCCAGGACTTCGTCGCGACGGTGCGCGAGCAGGGCGACCGGGTAACGCTGGCCACCGCCGGGACCGGCGGCGTGGCGCATGTGATCAGCGAGATGGTGACCCGTCAGCTTGGCCTGAAGGTGACCCATGTGCCCTATCGCGGCGGTGGCCCGGCGACGCTCGACCTGCTGGCGGGCCAGGTGGCGACGATGATCATCACCCTGCCCGCGGTGACGACGCATGTGCGGGAAGGCCGGCTGATCGCGCTGGCCGTATCCACCCGGGAGAGGGACCCGGCGATGCCGGAGGTGCCGTCCTTCCATGACAGCGTGGCGCCTGGCTTCGACGTGCCGAGCACCCAGGGCGTGATGGTGCCCGCGGGCACCTCCGACGCCGCGGTGGCGGTGCTGGAGGCGGCGTGGCGCGAATCGCTGGCCGATCCCGGTGTGCGCGCCCGGCTGCAAGGGCTCGGCTTCGTCGTGCATGCCAGCACGCCCGCCGAGTTCGACCGCAGCCTGTCCGACAGCGAGGCCCGCTTCGCGGAGGTGATTTCCGCCGCCGGGATCAGAGGGGAGGAGGGGTAAGGACCGCTCCGCCTTGCATCAGAACCGCCAGCCCGCCTTCTCCGCCTCGTCCAACTGGGCGATCAGGCCGAGTTCCCAGGCGAGGTAGCGACGAGAGGCGTCCTTGTTGCCGCTGTGGCGGTCATGCACGAAGAACAGGTAGTCGATGCACGCGGCATCGGCCGGGCTGTCCGGCGTGGCCTCCACCGGCAGGCCGGCGTCGCGCCACGCGGCGGGTGAGCCGCGGTGCAGGCTGATGTCGGTGAGGCCGGCGCGCGCCAGATCGGCCGCGATCAGCCCCGCCACGGCGTCTTCTGTTGCCACCAGCACCACCGGGCGATCGCGCGGGATGGCGGTCGCGTCGAGTGCCGGGCGGATGGTCCAGCGCGCACCGGGCGGGTGCCCGGCGCGGAAGGCCATGCTGCTTCGGCAATCCAGCAGCGTCGCCGCGCCCGGCGCCAGCAGGGGCTGCAGGGCGACGGTATCCAGCCGGGGAAGTGAGGGCTCGGTGGGGGTGGGCGCGGGCGCTGGAAGCTGGGCCGAAAGGCCCTCCGCCAGCACATGCGCCTCCCACCCCATGCGGCGCAGCCAGGCCGCGACCATCGGCGCCCGCACGCCTTCGCCATCGAACACGACGAGGCGGGCGCCGCGCACGCCGACATACTGGTCCGTCGCCTGCAACAACTGCCCGCCGGGCGTGCTGCGCGCGCCTGGCAAAGTGCCGGCCGCGAATTCCTCCGGCGTGCGGACATCGCAGAGGAAGGTGGTGCGGGTGGCATCGGCCAGCCACCCCGCCAGCGTCGCCGCATCGCAGAGGGTGACGCCGCAGCGCGCGGCATGGGACGCCGCCTTCGCCCGTGCCGCACCCAGGTCAGCCGGCGCCGGCGGATAGAGCCGGTCGGCGCCGTTTTCCAGCTTCAGGTCGGCGAGGTTCCAGCCCTGCGTCCCGTTCTCCAGCGCGAGGACGGGATTGGGGATGCCGAAATCGATCAGCATCTGCGCGCCGATGATGCTGCGCGTGCGCCCGGCGCAGTTGATGACCACGGTCGTGTCGGCATCCGGCACCAGGGCCGCGATGCGCAGCGGCAATTCCCCGTTCGGGCAGCAGATGCCGCCGGGGATGGCCATCTTGCGGTATTCCTCGATCGGCCTTCCATCCAGCACCACCAGCCTGTCCCCCCGCGCCTGGCGCGCGGCGAGTTCGGTGGCGCCGATGCGGGGCGTGTGGAGGACGTGCTCCGCCATCTCCCCGAAGGCCTTGGAGGGCACGTTCACCCCGGCGAACAGCGCGTAGCCCGCCGCCTGCCAGCCCGCCGTGCCGCCTTCCAGCACATGGACGGCGGTGTAGCCGATGGCGCGCAGGTGTTCCGCCGCCCGCGCCGCGACGCCGCTTGTCCCATCGTCATAGGTGACGAGGCGGGTCGCGAGGCGGGGCACCAGGAAGGGGGCCTCGGCCTCCAGCCGGCTGAACGGCAGGGGGATGCCATAGAGCAGGTGGGATTCGCCGTATTCGCCATGCTCCCGCACATCGAGCAGCGCGATCTCCGCGCCGTCATGCAGCCAGGCCTTCAGCCTCCGCGCATCGACCATGACCGTTTCTCCCCGCCGTCGTGGCCGCGATTGTGGAAGGCAACGCCCGCGCGGGAAAGGGGAGGACCGCTCTCCGCGCGGGCGGTACTGCCTGAATAACCGCCACTGCACCCCGCCGGAGCGCGCCAGAGGCTCCGAAATTCCTGGCACGATGATTGCCTGGCCGATGCAAGCCCGGCCGCGCTCCGGCGGCCGCACAGATGCGGAGTTTCTGGATGAAGATCGGTGACGCCCCCGTCTTCCGGCGCTTCTGGTATGTCGCGATGCCCGTCGCGAAGCTGGCGGAAGGGCCGCAGCCCTTCTCCCTGTTCGGCGAGGAGATGGTGATCTGGCAGGCGGCGGATGGCACCGTCTCCGCCCTCAAGGACGAATGCTGCCATCGCTCCGCCAAGCTCTCATTGGGCGAGGTAAAGGCGGACAGCATCATGTGCCCGTATCACGGCTGGGAATTCAACGCCGCCGGCCAGTGCACGCTGATCCCGCAGCGCCCGGATGTGGCGCCGCCCGCCAGCGCGAAGGTGAAGCCCTATCACGTCGCCACGCGCTACGGCTTCGTCTGGGTCGCGATCGAGGAGCCGCTGATGGGCATCCCCGACCTGCCGGAAGCCGAGGCGGAAGGCTTCCGCCTGATCCCCTGCTTCCACGAGGAATGGGACATGTCGGTGTTCCGCCTGGTGGATAACTTCTTCGACCTGTCGCATGTCGCCTTCGTGCACCGCGACACGCAGGGGGACATCACCAACCCCATCCCGCCCCCCGAGGATGTGCGGGAGATCGAGTTCGGGATCGTCTCCAGTTCCATCGTGCCGGTGGCGAACCGGCAGGCTGGGCAGGACTACACCGGCATCAAGGAAGCGAAGACCGTGCGTGACCGCACCGCCACCTGGTGGGCGCCCTGCACGCGCAAGCTGCACATCAAGTTCCCCAACGGGGTGCAGCACATCATCTTCACCGCCGGCACGCCGCTGGCCGACAAGAAGATGATCTTCACCCAGTTCTGTATCCGCAACGATACCGAGGAACAGGTCCCCGCCGCCGCCGCCATCGCGCATGACCGCAAGGTGACGCTGGAGGACAAGTTCATCCTCGAATCCACCCGCGCCGATGTGCCGATCATGCCTTGGGAAACGCCGGAAGCCGGCATGCCCGCGGACAAGGCGAACAACATGGCGCGCAAGAAGCTGCGCGACATCGTTGAGCGCTTCTCCGACCCCGCCATCCTCACCGCCCTGTCCAAGGCCGCCTGAAGGAGATGACCCGGATGATCACCCGCCGATCCACCCTTGTCACCGGCCTCGCCGCCGGGCTTTCCCTGCCGGCGCTGCACGCGCGGGCACAGACGCGCAGCACGCGCTTCACGCTGGACTGGGCCTATTCCGGCTCCTCCGCCTTCGCCATCGCGGCACATCGGCTCGGTTACTTCCGGGAGGAAGGCGTCGATGTGCGGATGACGCGCGGCTTCGGGTCCGGGCGCGTGCCGGTCGATATCGCCGGCGGGGCCTATGACATCGGCTTCGGCGACTTCTCCTCGATGGCGAAGTTCGCGGCGGAGAACCCGGCCATCGGCCTCATCTGCGTGATGATGACGTTTGACGGGCTGCCGCTTGTCGCCGTCTCCCGCGCCGGGGGGCCGATCCGCGAGCCGAAGGACCTGGAAGGCAAGCGGCTGGCGGCGCCGGAAGGCGATGCCGGGCGCCAGATCTTCCCCGTATTCGCCGAAGCGGCGGGCTTCGATGCGAGCAAGGTGAATTGGATCAGCGTCTCCCCCGAATTGCGGGAGCCGATGCTGGTGCGGGGCCAGGCGGATGCGATCACCGGCTTTGTCAGCTCCACCGTCATCAGCCTGCAGGGGCTGGGCGTTGCGCGGGCGCAGCAGAACATCATGCGGTATCGGGATTTCGGGGTGCCGCTCTATTCGAACGGCGTCATCACCACGCGCCGCTACGCGGAAGCCAACCCGGACATCGTGCGCGGCGTGGTGCGCGGCATCTCCCGCGGCGTGCAGCTGATGGTGCGCGACCATGTCGCGGCCACCGTGCCGGTGAAGGAGGCCGAGCCTCTGGTCGATCTCGCGCTGGAGACGGAACGCGCGAAGCTGGTGGTGGATGAGATGATCATGACCAACCATGTGCGGCAGAACGGGCTTTCCGCCGTGCTGCCGGCGCGCCTTGAAAGCGGCCTCGGCATCCTGGAGAAGGTCTACCGCTTCCCACGCCGCCCGGCGGGGTCGGAACTCTACACCGACGCCTACCTGCCGCCGCGCGGAGATCGCCTGGTCTCCTGAGGGGAACTATACCGGCTGGACGGTATGGTCTTGACAGACCGTCCAGCCGGTATAGCTAAG
>CANJXD010000330.1 GCA_947478535.1 Acetobacteraceae bacterium | reverse complement strand
GGCTTGAACGGCTCGGCGCGCCGATCCCGCTCGGCGGCACCTCGAACCACTTCCGCACCGATGTCCTGCGGGACCTGCATGCCTGGGACCCCTTCAACGTGACGGAGGACGCCGATCTCGGCATCCGGCTGACGCAGAAGGGCTGGCGCGTCGCGGTGATCGACAGCACCACCTATGAGGAAGCCAATGTCGAGGCGGGCAACTGGATCCGCCAGCGCAGCCGCTGGATCAAGGGCTATATGCAGACCTTCCTGGTCCACACCCGGCGTCCGGCGCAGCTGTATCGGGCGGTTGGGCCGCTCGGGCTGCTCGCCTTCGTGTTCTTCGTCGGTGGTACCGCGCTCTCTGGCGTGCTCAACCCGATCTTCTGGGCCATCCTCATCACCTTCGCGCTGCTGCCCGAGGGCGTCGGCGCGGATTGGCTGCCGCCGGCGCTGGCCTGGATCGCCATCGTCAACCTGGTGGCGGGCAATGGGCTGTTCATCTGGCTGACGATGCTGGCGCCGCTGCGCCGACGCTGGCTGGACCTCGCGCCCTATGGGCTGACCGTCGTCGCCTATTGGGCGCTGATGTCGGTGGCCGCCTGGAAGGCCCTGTGGCAGCTCGTCGCCCGGCCCTTCTACTGGGAAAAGACCCGTCACGGCCTGTCCCGCCATGTCGCGGCGGAGCTCGCCCGCGTGCGGGCCGCGCGGCCGGCGAGGCCATGACAGTGGCGCGGATCATGTCCCGCCGATGATGGGCTGGGCGTTCGGCCTGGGGCTCGCCGCCGCTTATGGGGCGGGGCTGCTGGCGCTGCTGGCGCGCTTCGGCCCCTGGACCGGGCTGTTCGAGCAATGGGGTGAGGCGGCGCTGGCGGTGGGCGGCGATGCCCCCTTCGCGCATGTGATCACCCGCTTCCCGCCCCTGCCCTACCTGCTCTCAGCGCTGCTGGAAGGCCCCGCGAGGCTCCTGGCCGGGCGCGTCACGCTGCCGGGACCCATTCTGGCCAGCGCGATCCTGCCGGGGCGCTGGGCGCTGCCTGGCTGGCGGGGTTTCGCCGTGCCGGGCTGGGCGGCGCGGCCGCCGCGGGCGCCACGCTGCTGCTGGCGCTCAACCCCCTGACGCTGATGGTCGTCATCGCCGGGCCGGGGCCAGTGCTGGCGATGGGGGCCGGGTGGTGGCTGGCGCTGGCGCTGGCCGGGCTGCGGGCGACCGGCGCGGTGGGGCCCTGCATTGGCGTGGCCATGGCACTGGTGCTGCTGGTCTTCGCGGACCCGGCGGGGCTGCTGCTGGCGCTGATCGCCCCGCTCGCCCTGCTGCTGGCAGCGCCGCCGCTGATGATCTCCCGCAGCGTGGGCGGGCTGCTGCTGCTGTTGCTGTTCCCCCTCGGCTTCGGGCTGCTCGGCTTCGCCCATGTCAGCGCGACGCATGGCATGGGGGCGCTGCACGCGCTGGCGGCGTTGCGCGATGACCCTTTGCGCCTTGCCCTCCCACCCTCCGCACCCTTGGCTGCGATGGTGCTGGTGGCCGTGCCGGCGCTGGTGGCGCTGCCGCTGCTGTTCTGGCGGTCCGCGCCGCTGCGCCAGATCGGCGCCGCGCTGCTGCTGCTGGCCATGGCGCCGGCGCTGCTCGCCGTGGTGTTCGGCGCACCGCTCCCGGCCACCTCCCTCGCCGCGCCGGCCATCGGGATGGGGGCGGGGGCGGCCATGCTGGTGCTGCGCCGGGGCGGCCCGCGGCGCCTGCCGGCGGGGATATTGCTGGCGCTGATGATGCTGGGCGTCCTGGCCGGCGGTGGCGCCGTGGCCTTCGACCCCGCGCGCTGGGGCCCCACCCCGGCCGAGGCCACCACGCCGCGCGCCCTGGTCGCGCTGCTCGCCGGGCGGCGGGAGGTGCTGATCGACCTGGCCGCGGCGCCGGAGGTCGCGGCGCTGCGCGCCGGGCGCTTCACCCCGGTCACCCCGGATGATGACCGCTTCCGCCTTCAGGCCATGTCCGGCCGGCTGAACCTTCCACTGGTGGCGCTGCGCGATCCCTCGCAGGCCCCCTTGCCCTGGCGCCCCGATCGCGTGCATGCCGCTTTCCCCAGGCTGCATACGCATGGCGCGCCAGGCTATCGTCTGCTGCGGGAGATCGGCCCCTGGCGGATCTATGAGAGAGAGGGCTGAGCGATGCGCCTGCTGCGACCCGATCCGGCCGAGATGAACCGGCGCGCCCGCCACGGCGGTACGGCGCCCGAACCCGCACCCGCCACTGCCAGCCCGGCGGTGCCGCGCGCCCGATGGAAACTCAGCCTGCCGCTGGCCGCCGTCGCCGTCGCCACCCCCATGGCGGTGGCCTTCGGCGCGGCCTGGACCCTGCCGCGCGGCACTGGCCAGGCCATCGTCACCACCACCTATGGCCAGGGCAGCCAATACCTGCGGGAGAATGGCGGCGCGCAACGCGTGCCGGAATACCGCAAGCTCGAAACCACGGCGCTGATCGAATACGGCGTGACGGATGCGGTAACGCTGATCGCCAACCCCTCCCTGTTCGGGGCGCGGGTCGGCGGTTCGCCGTCGGATCGCTACACGGGCCTCGGCTATACCGATCTCGGGCTGCGGACGCGGCTCTGGCATGATGACCAGGGGGCGATTTCCCTCCAGGCGCTGGCCCGCATCCCCGGCGCGCGGGAAGACAGCCGCCGCGCCCAATTCGGCAATACCGACAACCAGGTTGATATCCGGGTCCTCGCCGGCCGCGGCTTCGCCCTGTCCGACATGACGGGCTACGTGAATTTCGAGGCCGCCTATCGCACCCGGCTCGACGATCCGCCGAATGAATGGCGCTTCGACCTCAGCCTCGGCATCCGCCCGCGCCCCGATGTCACGCTGCTGGCGCAATCCTTCAACGTGATCTCGGATGGGGAAGGCCATGGCGCCTATCCCTCCTACTGGTACTCGAAGGCGCAGTTGAGCGTGCTGTGGAACGTCTCCGGCCCGTGGACGTTGCAGGCCGGAGCCTACACCACGGTCGCCGCGCAGAACGCGCTGCGCGAATCCGGTGGCGTGCTCTCGGTATGGAGAAGCTTTTGATCGAGGATAGGGGGCAGGTGGTGTTCATCCACCTGCCCAAGACCGGCGGCTTCGCGCTGCATGCGGCGCTCGCCCGGAGCTTGCCGGAATCGGCCGTGCTGCGGATTGGCGATGCCGCGGAGCAGGCGGCCTTCCGCGCCATGCCGCCCGCAATCGCCGGCCGCTTCGCCCTGATCAGCGGCCATGTGACGCTGGAGGAGGCGCTGGTGCGCGCCCGCCCCGAGGCCCGCTTCGTCACCCTGCTGCGGGACCCGGTGGCGCGGCTGCTGTCCGCCTTCAACTACATGGCCACCTGGGTCGAGCATCCGCTGCACCTGCAATTCCGGGACCTCGGCTTCGCCGATTTCATCGACAGCGCTGGCGATGCCTTGGCCGGCGAAGCCTGCCTCCAGCTCACCGGCCTGCGGACGGCGGCGGAGGCGATCCCGGTGCTCGATGCCTGCTACGCCCTGGTCGGCACCACGGCGCGGGTCGATGAGGTGTGCCTCACGCTGCATCGCTGGCTCGGCCTTCCCCCCCACCGCGCGGAGCGGGAGAATGTGACCCAGGGCCAGGGCCACATCACGCTGGACAGCCGCCGGCTCGACCGGCTGCTGGCGCTGACGCGGGAAGACCGCCTGCTGTTCGAGCATGTGGCGCAGCGCCATGCGGGGCTGATGGCGGCGCCCGGCGTCGCCCTATAGCCACCGCGCCCGCAGCATCGCTTCCGCCGGCTTGCCCTGCACGGTGAAGTCCGTATCCGCCGGCCCGCCCGCCGTCGGGTCGCTGAACCAGCGCCACACCAGCACCCCCGCCACGGAGGGCCGGTCCAGCACGCCGAGCCAGGCTTCCAGCACCGCCGCCTGCAAGGCGCCATCGGCGGGCGCCGCGCGCTCCTCGGCACTCTCCCACGGCTTCGCCGCCGCGCCCTCGGCGGAGCGGATGCCGATTTCCGTCACCCAGACCGGTTTGCGATGCCGCACGGCGATGGCGTCGATCCGCGCCGCTTCCGCCGCCATCGCCGCCTGCCAGGAAGGCCGATCCGCATCGCCGCCCAACGCCGGGTAGAGCGAGACGCCGATCGCATCCAGCGCGCCCCAGAAGGGCACATGCTGCGCCTCATCCGCGTTATGCGCGGTGTAGAGCAGGCGGCCGCGGAAGACGCCGCGCGCGGCCTCCACCACCCCCGCCCATTCCGGGCGCCGGCTGGTGCGGCGCATTTCCGTCCCCAGGCAGAAGGATGCCGCGCCTTCCGCCTGCGCCAGCCGCGCCAGCGGGATCAGCGCGGCGCGAAAATCCGCGAACCAGCTGCGCCATCCCGGCTCATCACCCGGCGCGACCTCCCCGGCCCAGCTTTCCGGCACCCAGATATGCGGCTTCACCATCACCGAAAGCCCGGCCGCCCGGGCCTGGGCGATGCCGGCAGCAAGCTCGGCATCCCCCATGTCGCTGCCGCGCACGATCGCCGCGCTGTCCGGCCGCGCCTGCCAGAGAAAACAGACCAGCGCGACGCTATCCGCCCCTGCCGCGACCATCCGCGCGAAGCTTTCCGCGGCCGCCGCGGAGCCCAGCGGCGCCTGGGGTGTCGCCACCAGGTTGAAGCCGCGCGCCGCGCGGGGTTGCGCGTGGGCGGCGCCCGGCATGGTGAGCGCGGAGGCCAGGACAGCGCGGCGACGGGGCGTGATGCGATATGTCATGGGCCGCAGCATAGCCCCCCGTCTTGCCAAGGCGCGCCCCCCGCGATTACGTCGCCGGGATGATGGCGCGGTTGTGCTGACCCCTACCCCGACCCTCCCCCGCCCGCGGGAGAGGGGGCGCCAATGGCGCCACCGGCTCCCTCCCCCACGCGGTGGGAAAGGGTCGGGGTAGGGGCCAGCGCTAACCCGCACGGCAGCAATCGAGGAAACGCGCGCATGGAAAACCTGCTGGTCCACGTCGAGGAAGGCGTCATGCACGTCACCTTCAACGCGCCGGAACGCCGCAATCCGCTGACGATCGAACTCCGCGCCCCGCTGCGCGCCGCGCTCCGTGCCGGGGCGGCGGACCCGGCCGTGCGCTGTATCGTGCTGACCGGCGCGGGTGGGCATTTCATGGCCGGTGGCGATATCAGCGTCTTCAGCCGGGCGCTGGAGATGGCGCCGGATGAGCGCCGCGGCTTCTTCGAGGAACGCATCCATGGCCTAGGTCCCGTCATCGACCAGATGCGGGACACGCCGAAGCCCATCATCGCCAAGCTCCGCGGTGCCTCCGCCGGCGTCGGCGTGGCGCTCGCGCTGGCCTGTGACCTCGCCTACGCGGCCGAGGACGCCTTCTTCGCCACGGCCTATGTCCACCTCGCCACCGCGCCGGATGGCGGGCTTTCCTGGCTGCTCCCGCGCGCCGTCGGCAGCCGCAAGGCCATGGAATTGCTGATGCTGGCGGACCGCCTGCCGGCGCCGGAGGCGCTTCGCCTCGGCATGCTCAACGGCGTGGTCCCGGAGGGGGAACTGGACGCGACGGTGGACAAGGTGGCGAAGCGCCTGGCCCGCGCGCCGGCGCAATCCATCGCCGCCATCAAGAAGCTGGTGCTCCAGGCGCCGGACGTCTCGCTCGAGCGCCAGATGTCGGATGAGCGCCGCGCCTTCTCCAGCCTGTCGCTCACCAAGGACTTTGCCGAGGGCGTCAACGCCTTCATGGAAAAGCGCCGGGCGAATTTCTCCGGGGAATAGCTACGCCGGCATCGGCACGAAGCCGGTCCGCAGCACCTGCCCCCAGACCGGCGCGCCGCGTTCCTCCGCCTTGCGCGCCGCCGCTTCCCAGTCGTAGGGAATGTGGATCAGCGCCGCGCTGTCGCCCCCCGCCTCATCCACCGTCAGGATGGCGTAGCGGGCATGGGGAGACCGCGCCTCCGCCACATGCGGGTGATCCCCGCGCGTGATGCGAAACCCCGGCAGGCCGAGGCTGCCGGGGTTCACCACCAGCGGTCCACCGGGCACCCGGATGACGGAGGCCTGGTGCGTATGCCCGCAGACGACGACCCGCGCGGCCAGCCCCACCTCCCCCAGCCTCTCCCGGATCGACTCCAGGGGCGCCGGCATCAGCCGCCCCGCCCGGGGGTCTTCCAGCAGGTTCTGCAGGTCGCTCGCGGGCGTGCCGTGGCAGGCGAGCACGCCCGCGGCCGGGGTCAGCAACTCCGGCAGCCCGCCGAGCCAGGCGCGCTCCTCCGCCGTCGTCTCGGCGAAGGCGATCTGATCCTGCCGGCCCATCTCCTCGAAGGTCCGTTCGTGTACCCAGCGGTCATGGTTGCCGCGGACCGAGGGAATGCCGCGAGCGCGCAGCAGCCGCACCGTCTCCCCCGGCCAACCCATGCCGGAGGCATTGTCGCCGAGGCAGATGGTCGTGCCGATGCCGCGCGCGTCGATATCCGCCAGCGCCGCCTCCAGCGCCGCGACGTTGCCGTGGATATCCGTGATGACCGCGATGCGCATCAAGCCGCCCCCTTGCAATCCCGCATTCTATGCCGGAGGCCCGAAACGCAGGAAGGCCGGGTTGCAAAACAGCGTGCAAATCTTTCCAGATTCCCTGGGTAAACAGCGTCCAAAAGTTTCCACCCAGGGTCATGCGATCATCCGGCCTTTGCGCTGGAGAATCTGGGGTGTTGGCTATGGATCTGATTGCCAAAATTCGATTTCGCCGTT
>CANJXD010000329.1 GCA_947478535.1 Acetobacteraceae bacterium | reverse complement strand
GATCGCATCACCCATCACTGCGATATCCTGGAAACCGGGAATGATTCCTTCCGGTTCAAGCAAAGGCGGAAACAGCCGAAAATGGGCGCCTGAACTGGAAAGTTTTGGGCGCTGCTGGGTGGAAAATATTGGACGCTGTTTGACAGTGGAACAGGGCGGCGTGGTCGGTCAGCCGCGCGCCGAGCCAACGCGCCTCCACCATGCCGAGATAGGCGGCGGGAAAGTCGGGCGGCCCCCACGCTTCGCCCCAGCCGGTGACGCCGGTGTTGGTCTCGATCTCGACGATGGTCGCGCCGCGCGCGGCTGTCAGGCCGCGGGCCATGCCGTAGGCGTGACTGTCGGGCATCTGATGGAGCACCGGATGCAGACGGATTCGCGAGATGCGGGTCGCGCTGTCGGCGAGCGGCGTCAGGGCGGAGTCGATCATGGCACGAGACGCTCCCGGGAGCCTTCGAGATGGGCGGTCATCGCTGCCTCGGCGGCCGCTGGGTCTCGGGCCTCGAGGGCGGCAAGCAGGCGCTGGTGCTCGGCAACCGTCATCTCCGCACCGGTCTGTGCAGCGAGGTAGAGGCGCGAGATATGGATTTGCGCGTTCAGGGCCGCGAGCGCCTGACGCGCCGGCGCATTGCCGGATGCCTCGGCGATAGTGTCGTGGAAGCTCTCATCGGCGGTGGCGTGGGCGTTGTGGCGCTGCCAGGGGCCCTGGCGCGCCTCGGGCGCCATGCCTGCGAGCGCGCCGTGAAGCTGTGCAAGCTGCGCCTGGGTGATCCGGCTCGCGGCGCATGCCGCCAGCCAGGGTTCCAGGCGCAGGCGGGTATCGAACATGGCGTGCAGGAACCCTGCATCCGGCATCGGCGCCACGGAGAAGCCGAGGAACGCCTCGTTGCGGACCAGGCCGCGCGCTGCAAGCGCCGCGAGCGCTTCGCGGAGGGGGGAGGAACTGACGCCCATCTCGCGGGCCAGGGCGTCGATGTTGAGGCGTGCTCCCGGCGGGAGGTCGCGGTCCATGATGCGTTCGAGCAGCCGGGCGCGAACCTGCGTCGCCAATCCAACTCGCGTCAGCTCTCGTGCATCCTGCATCGTGCACGATCCTGCCGCCGAGCCGGTCCGGGCGCAAGTGGCGAACTCCCGTCGGTCGCCCCTTTCGCTGTCCGGCCGGCATAGCCGCAGCCGAGAGCGCATCGATGGTGTGACGCGTCGGACGGCCTCGCGCGTCGACGGGGGAAGCTCAGGGGCGGCGGCGAGCCCTCAAGAAGGCCGGCGCGGTGGTCAGGCCGGCAGGTGATAGACGGGTGGGACCCGCGTGCGCCGGCCTTGTTGGGGCCGACCATCCGCTCGCGCGACTTCACCTCGACCGCGTGGCCCTTCTTCGTCAGCCCGGCGAAGACGCCGCGGACCGTGTGCTGCGCCCAGCCGGGGGCCTCGGCGATCTGCGCGACCGTCGCGCCCTTCGGCCGGCGCAGCATGGCCACCACCTGCTCCTGCTTCGTGCCCTCGCGCGGCTTGCGCGGCGCGCCCGACTCGCGGGCGACGTGGGCGGGCTTGCCGGCGAGCAGGGTGCGGAGCGCCTGCATCGGCGCGTCCAAGGCCACGATCATATCGTCTTTCCGGTTCGCCTCGTCGGCCCAGGCGGCGAGTATGGCCGCGGCGGTGTCGCGCACCCCAGCGCACCGCCGACCACGAGGAGGCGGTCCTCACCGTCACCTCCTCCCGCGGCTTCATGCTGCGCAGGGTGTTCTACAGTGTCCCTTCCCGGCTGATCGGCCACCGACTACGCCTCCGCCTCTTTGACGAGCGCCTCGATATCTATCTCGGTGGCCCGAACCAGTTCACGCTGCCTGGCGGCCGAGCCCGACCCGATGGCCGACATGGCCATGTCATCGACTACCGCCCCGTCATCCATGCCCTGCGCGCCGCCATGCCGGAACGCCTGGCCTGCCGCATCACAGTGGAACTCCTCGCCCTCGCCCATGAGCGCGCCTGCGAGGCGGACCTCGCCAGCCTGATCGCGGTCGAGTTGGTCGCCGGCCGCCTGCCCGACATGGCGCTCCTCCGCGCCCATTTCCTGCCTGACCCGGCTGCGCTGCCCGCGATCACCGTCTCCCACCCACCGCTCGCGGCCTATGAGAACCTCGGCACACTGAGCCTGGGAGACGCTGCATGACCGCGACCCACAGCATCGACACCGGCCGCCTTTCCCTGGCCCTCACCGATCTCCGCCTTCGCGCCATCAAGCTGGTCTGGCCCGATCTCGCCGCCCTTGCCGAGCACGAAATGGCCGAGCGAGCCAACCGGCGCATCCAGCGTCATCTGGAGGAGGCCAGGCTGCCGCCCGACAAGACCATCGACAGCTTCGACTGCGACGCCGTGCCGATGGTCAGCAAGGCGCAGGTCATGGCGCTCGCCGCCGGCGACGGCTGGCTCAAAAAGGGCGCCAACATTCTGGCCTTCGGGCCACTATGCACCGGCAAGAGCCACCTCGCCGCGGCACTTGGATATGCCCTCATCGACAGCGGCTACCGCGTGCAGTTCGCCCGCGCGTCGGCACCATGCTGCCCCCCCGCATCACTCGTCGGTGCCTGCGCTGATCGGCGGCGAGGTCGCGCTGCGCGACGGCCGCCCGGTCCGCGCGCCGCGGTGCCGAACCCCGCGCGCTGACGCTTGCGCGCTTCTCGGGACGCGCCGCATCATCGCCGCCACAGCGACGAGGAGCGCAAGCATGGCCACAACCCTGATCAGCGATTTGTCCTGGGCAGTGCTCTGGGATGCCGCGTCCGGCGCGCATTGCTACGCGCGCGATGTGGACATCCTACTCCAGAATGGCCAAATCTCACGCATAGGGCCACACGACCCGGCCGCACCGCCCCCCAAAGGCGCCTCTGTGATTGACGGCCGCGCGCTGATGGCCATGCCTGGCCTGGTCGACCTGCACAGCCACCCGACGACCGAGCCCGCCTATCGCGGCGTGCGCGAGGACCACGGCTTGCCGGAACACCAGATGACCGGCCTGTATGAGCGCCTGATCGCCTTCAAGCTCGATGCGCCCGGGCGCGCCGCGGGCATGCGGCTGGCCTATGCGGAACTTCTCGCAGCGGGTGTGACCAGCGTGGTGGACCTGTCGGCACCTTTCGCGGAGTGGCTCGACATCATGCGCGCGAGCGGGCTGCGCGTCTGGGCCGGCCCAGGCTTCGCCAGCGCGCGCTGGGGGATGACCGCGCCGCAGACGGTGACCTGGACCTGGGACGCGCCGATGGGCCGCGCCGGCCTCGACCAGGCACTGGGCTGGATGAAGCGTGCTGAGCAGGATCCCTCCGGCCGCCTGACCGGCATCGTCTTCCCCGCCCAGATCGACACGGTGGAAGAAGACCTGCTGCGCGAGGCCATGGCGCTGGCGGAGTCGAGCAACCGCCCCTTCACCACGCATATCGCCCAATCCGTGGTGGAAGTGCGGGAGATGGTCCGCCGCCACGGCATCACGCCGATCCAGTGGGCGGCGCAGCTCGGCCTGCTGACGCCGCGCAGCATCCTCGGCCACGCGATCTTTCTCGACGAGCATCCTTCCGTGCGCTGGCATGGCGCGCGCGACCTCGGGCTGATCGCCGACAGCGGCGCGACGGTGGCGCATTGCCCGAGCCCCTTCGCGCGCTACGGCGAACACCTCGACAATTTCGGCCGCTACCGCGCGCGCGGTGTGCGCATGGCGATCGGCACGGATTGCGCGCCGCACAACCCGATCGAGGAGATGCGCCTGGCGATCCTGCTGGCCCGCAACGCGACCAACGATATCGCGACGGCCGACACCGCCACGGTCTTCCACGCCGCGACCGTCGGCGGCGCGGATGCGCTCGGCCGGCCCGATCTCGGGCGGCTGGCGGAAGGCGCTACGGCGGATTTGGTGCTGGTCGCGCTCGACCATCCGCTGATGGTGCCGGCCCGCGACCCGTTGCGGAGCCTGGTGTTCCATGCAGCGGACCGCGCGGTGCGCCACGTCTTCGTCGGCGGCGAGTACGTGCTGCGAGACGGTCGCCCGGTCGGCCTCGACCTGACGGAGGCGATGGGCGTGCTGGCGGAAAGCCAGCAGCGCATGCTGCGCGACGCCCCGAACCACGACTGGCTGAAGCGCGCCGGCGACGCCATCGCGCCGCTGACGCTACCTGTTCACTGACTCAGCAGACCCGATCGGCGATCAGCCCCGCAAGCACCCGCGCGCCTTCGGTGACGCGGTCCACCGACGCCATGTCGAGATCCGTGTGGGCGAACATGTGCTCGCCGGCGCCGAAGTTCACCGTCGCGATGCCCATGTGGTTCAGGTAGCCTTGGTCGAAGGCCGAGGGCGCGTACCAGGTCACCATCTCATGTCCCACCATCTGGCGCGCCGCCGATTGCAGCGCCGTCACCACAGCGGCGTCGGGTGCGACGAGGTTTGGATGCATGAAGGCGCCGAGTTCCACCTCCACGCGCCAGGGCTTGCCGCTGGCGGGGTCCGGCTGGCCGTCCACCTGCATCGCCAGCGCCTTGATCTCCGCGAAGGCGGCCTGCGGATCATCGCCGGGCAGTAGGCGGCGGTCGAAGGTGATGGCGCAGCAGTCCTGAACGGTGTGTGTCGCCTCGGGCAGGCTGCGGATGTGGTTCGCGGTCAGCGTGCGCGGCCCGAGCGCGGGATGCGGCACGCCCGGGTCGAAGCCGGCGATGACGCGGCGGATCACCTCAATCGCGCCGGTGATCGCGTTGCAGCCATCATGCGGCCGGGACGAATGGCATGGTGCGCCATGCACCGTGGCATGAACGTCGATCCGCCCGCGATTACCGAGCGTGATCTTCAACCCGGTCCCGCCGAGGACCGCCATCTCGGCACGCACGCCCGCGCCTTCCACGACGCTGCGGATCGCGTCGTGCCGCCCGGTCTCGCCGGAGGTGCAGCACAGCACGATGAGGCGTCCGCGGATCGGCAGACCTTCCGCCATCACCGCTTCGAGCGCTGCGAACACCGAGGCCATGGGGCCCTTCTGCTCGCTTGCGCCCTTGCCCAGCACCGCCTCGCCAGGCAGGCCGTGCGGGCGGGCATCGATGACGTCGCCGGCATAGGCGTTGCCCATTGTCGCCTGCGGCTGGTTCATCGCGTTGGTGATGAGCATCAGCGAACGCCCGGTCGCGTCCTCGCCGATCTCGCCGATCAGGTTGCCCATCGCGTCGTGCCGGATGTGGAAGCCCATGGCGCGCAGGCGTGGCTCCACGGCGGTGGCGATGAAGATCTTCAGTTGCGGCTCGGCCTCGAACAGGTCGGTCTGCGGGCTCGGCACGCGGACGATGTCTATCAGTAGCTGCTTGCAGCGCTCGTTCGCGATGTGCGCGTTGAGCCGGGCAGCAAGGGCGGGATCGGGCATCGGAGCCTCCGCATCAGCCGCTGAAGCGGCGCTTGAAGCCAGGCAGTGCCAGCATGGCGACACAGCTGGCGAGGATCACGGCGCAGATCGGGCTCGTGAGGAAGATCATGTAGTCCCCGCCGGAGATCTGCAGCGCCTGATGGAAGGATTTCTCCACCAGCGCGCCCAGCACCAGGCCGATGATCAGCGGCACCAGCGAGAAGCCGTTACGACGCAACAGATACCCCAGCAACCCGAAGGCGATGGCGACGAACACGTCGGTCACGCTGCGCTGCGTGGCATAGGCGCCGGCGAGGGCGACGACGATCAGCACGGGTGCCATCAGTTCCACGCGCACGATGGTGATCAGCGCGAACCAGGGGATCATCGCCACGCAGAGCACGGCGGCGGCGAAGGTCGCGATCATCAGTCCGGCGAAGAATCCGTAGACCAGTTCCGGGCTCGACTGAAAAAGCATCGGCCCCGGGCGGATGCCATGGATGGTGATGGCCACCAGCAGGATCGCCGATGTGACGCCACCTGGAATGCCGAGCGTGAGTGCCGGAATCAGGCTGGTTGGGATGCAGGAATTGTTGGAGGCCTCCGGCGCGATCACCCCCTCCGGCGAGCCCTTGCCGAACATCTCCGGCGTGCGCGACGTGCGCTTGGCGATGGAGTAGGAGAGGAAGTTGGCCGCCGTGGCGCCGACGCCGGGAATCACGCCAATGATGGCGCCGACACTCACGCTGCCCCACAGCGCGCGGGGATAGCGGAAGGTATCGACGATCCCCTGCCAGACGCTGCCCTGCAAGGCGCCGCCGCGCGCAATGGTGCCGCCGGTACGCATCATGAATATGATCTCGGTGATGGCGAAAAGCCCGATCGTCACCGTGACGAAATCGATGCCGGCTTCCAGATAGACCGAGCCGAAGGCGAAGCGCGTCTTGCCCAGCACGCTGTCCTGCCCGATGAAGCTGACGCCAAGCCCCAGGCAGCCCATCATCAGCGCCTTCAGCGTATTGCCTGAGGAGGCGGCGGCCACGATGGTCAGCCCCAGGATGCCGAGCGCGAAGGCATCCGCCGGCCCGACCAGCAGCGCGATCTGCGCGACCGGCTCCGACAATGTCGCCAGCAAGACCACGCCGACGGCGCCGCCGACCAGCGAGGCGCCGACCGAAAGCCCCATCGCCACCCGCGCCTTGCCCTGCTGCGCCATCGGATAGCCGTCATAGGCCGTGGCAGCGGAGGAGGCATCGCCAGGTATGTTCATCAGGATCGAGGTGATCGAGCCGCCGAAGGCGCCGGCGACCGAGATCGACGCCAGCAGCAACAGCGCGGGCAGCGGATTCATGGCGAAGGTGAAGGGCATCAG
>CANJXD010000328.1 GCA_947478535.1 Acetobacteraceae bacterium | reverse complement strand
GATCAGGCGCGCGACGCCGTCCCCCCCCATGCGCGGCGCCACGATACCCGCAAGCCGCGCATCCCAGCCGAATTGCCCGGAAGCGGCATCGGCCGTGGGATTGCGTGGTTCCCAGGGCGGCGCGTCGAAATTCACCCGGTCGCCCCAGCGGATCAGCACATCCCGCCGATGCCCGGCAGCGACCGTGTCATCCGGCTTCACCGCCAGCATCGCCGGTGGCAGGTCGAGCGTGGTGATCTGCGCGCGCGCCATCCCCGATGCCAGCAGCAACGCCGGCGCGGCGAGGACAGCGCGGCGCGGCAGCATCAAGGTGCGGCCCCGCCCCCCGCGCTGGCACCCGGCGGAGGCGCATGCACGGTGATGGCGGGCAGGTCCCCCGCCCAGGCCGCGACCTGCACGAGGCAGGATTGCGCGGCGGAGCCCTGGCCGAGGCGGGAGGTCGGGATATCGGCCGTCAGCACATTCGGATTGCCGTGCAGGCAGGCGCTGTCCGTGGCGCCACGGATGGCCGGGTTCCACCACGCGCCGGTCGCCATGGCGATAACGCCCGGGCGGATCTCCGCCGTCACGCGCAGCCCGGCCGCGACGGCGCCGCGCGCGTTGAACACCCGCACGATCTGCCCATCCGCCAGGCCGCGCGCCGCGGCATCGGCCGGGTTCATCCGCACGGGCTCACGCCCCTCGATCTTGTCCGCCGCCGCGACGCGGCCCTGGTCCAACTGCCCGTGCAGGCGGGTTGCCGGCTGGAAGGACAGCATGTGCAGGGGGTAGGTGCCAGTGAGCGGCGAGCCCAGATATTCCGTGGGCTCCCGCCACACCGGATGGCCCGGCGTCTCGGCATAGCCGAAGGAGGCGATGGTCTCCGAGTAGATTTCCACCTTGCCGGAGGGGGTGTTCAGTGGGTTCTCCGCGGGGTCCCGCGCGAAATCCGCGAACTGGACGCAGTCCTGCTCCGGCAGGGGAATTTCGGCATGGCCCTCGGCCCAGAAACGCTCGAAATCCGGGACATCGATGCCCTGTCCCGCGCAGGCCTGGCGCCAGCGGCCATACATGTGGCGCAGCCACGCCGCCTCGTCCCGCTGTTCCGTGAATTGCAGGCGGTGGCCGGCGGCATCGGCGAGGTCGGCCAGGATGTCCATGTCGTTCCGCGCCTGGCCGACGGGCGGGATCGCCTGGTGCATGGCGCGCACGAAGCGGTCGCGGGACGAACTGGCGATGTCGTTCCGCTCCAGCGTCGTCGTCGCGGGCAGCACGATATCGGCGTGGCGGGCGGCGGCGGTCCACCAGGGTTCCTGCACCACCACCGTATCCGCGCGGTTCCAGCCCCGCAGCAGCCGGCCGAGATCCTGGTGATGATGGAAGGGATTGCCGCCAGCCCACCAGATCATCCGGATATCCGGCAACAGCAGGTCGCGGCCATTGTATTGCAGCACCTCCCCCGGCCGTTCCAGCAACTCCGTGATGCGGGAGACCGGGATATAGGCGCCGCAGGGGTTCCGCACCGAAGGCCCGGAGACGGAGGGCACTTCGTGCCGGGGCGTGCCGATGCCGTTCATGCTGCCATAGCCGAAGGCAATCCCCTGCCCCGGCTTGCCGATGCCGCCCAGCATCGCCGCCAGCGCCACCAGCGCCCACCAGGGCTGTTCGCCATGCTCGGCGCGCTGGATGGACCAGGTGGCGGTCAGCATCGTCGGCACGCCGGTGGCTTCCAGCGCCAGGCGGCGGATCGTCTCGGCCGGCACATCGGTGATGGCAGCGGCCCAGTCCGGCGTCTTGGCGATGCCGTCCTCGGCACCCAGCACATAGTCCCGGAACCGATCATAGCCGACGGCGCAGCGGGCGAGGAAATCGGTATCCGCCCGGCCCGCCTCGATCAGCACATGCGCCATGGCGAAGATCAGCGCGGCATCGGTGTTGGGGCGGATGGGGATCCACTCGGCGCCGAGGAAATCCCCGACATCGCCGCGGAAGGGGGAGATGTTGACGAAGCGCACGCCGGCCGCGACCGCCTGCTTCATCAGCGGCACATAGTCATGCGCCCCGGCGCCACCGGAGGTCACCAGGCCGTTCTTCAGCGGCAGCCCGCCGATGCACAGCATCAGCTTCGTATGGCGGGCGATGCTGCGCCAATCCGTGACCGGGCCCTGGATCACCTCATTGGTGCCGAGGATGTGGGGCATCAGCGTCATGCCCGCGCCGTAGGAATAGTTGGTGACCTGCGCGGTAAAGCCGCCGCCCTGGCCGAGGAAGCGGTGCAGCAGCGTGCGCGCATGATGCAGCCGCCCGGCGGAGGACCAGCCATAGGACCCGCCAAGGATGGCGGCATGGCCGAATTGCTCCCGCACCCGCGCCGTCTCCGCCGCCACCAGGCGGATCGCCTGGTCCCAGGGCAGCGGCACGAAGTCATCACCACCGCGTGAGGACCCGCGGCGTTCCCCGCGCAGCCAGCCGGCGCGGGCATAGGGCCGGTCGACGCGGGATTTCGCATGCACCACATCCGGCATGGCGGTGATCAGGCTGCCCGGGAAGGGGTCCTGCCCAAAAGGCCGCACGCCGACGAGGCGGCCGTCTTCCACCACCGCGTCGAAAGCGCCCCAATGGGCGGCATGCGGCTTGATCTCGGTCATGTGTCGCCCTCTGCGCGGGCCCCAAGGGCCGTATCTCGTGGCGCGCAATCTGATGCGACACCAGCAACCCCGCAACCATCCCTTGCGGAGAGCGGATGACGGGGCCGCCGCGACGTT
Organism: Acetobacteraceae bacterium; assembly: GCA_947478535.1. The sequence goes on along the minus strand of CANJXD010000328.1, from coordinate 4,001 downwards.
CTAGCATCCCCTGCACGCCCGTTGAGGAAGAAGCACGCTCATGACCCCGCCCGCCACGCCGGTTCGCAATTCGAATGCGGTCCGCGACATCGCGAATGTTCTTCACCCGTATACGGACCACCACGCGCACGCCAAGAACGGCCCGCTGGTGATCGCGCGCGGTGAGGGCGTGCGCGTGTGGGACGACCAGGGCAAAGACTACATCGAGGCCGTCGCCGGGCTGTGGTGCGCCTCTCTCGGCTTCGACAACAAGCGCCTGGCGGAAGCCGCCTACGCCCAGATGAAGAAGCTGCCCTTCTACCACGGCTTCACCTCCAAATCGCATGAGCCGATGATCGACCTGGCGGAGATGCTCATCGAGCGTGCGCCGGTGCCGATGTCGAAAGTGTTCTTCGCCAATTCGGGGTCGGAAGCGAACGACACCGCGATCAAGATGATCTGGTACCTCAACAACGCGCTGGGGCGGCCGACCAAGAAGAAGATCATCGGGCGGCTGAAGGCCTATCACGGCATCACCGTCGCCTCCGGCTCCGTCACCGGGCTGCCGGCGAACCACAAGATGTTCGACCTGCCGGTCTCCGACCGCTTCTTCCACGTCTCGACGCCGCACCACTACCACGGCGCCAATCCCGGCGAATCCGAGGAAGACTACGCGACGCGCCTCGCCGCCGAGGTCGATGCGCTGATCGAGCGCGAAGGCCCGGACACCGTGGCCGCCTTCTTCGCGGAACCGGTGATGGGTGCGGGCGGCGTCATTCTCCCGCCCGCCACTTATTTCGAGAAGATCCAGGCCGTTCTGCGCAAGCACGATGTGCTGTTCGTGGCCGATGAGGTGATCTGCGGCTTCGGGCGCACCGGCAGCTATTGGGGCAGCCAGACCTTCAATATCGCACCGGATATCCTGGTCTGCGCCAAGGCGCTGTCGGCGAGCTTCCTGCCGATCAGCGCCGTGATGGTGAATGAGCGTGTGTTCCAGGCGCTGGCGGATGGCGCGCAGACCATCGGCACCTGGGGCCACGGCTTCACCTATTCGGGCCACCCGGTGCCGGCGGCGGTCGCGGCGGAAACGCTGCGCATCTATGACGACATGGACATGGTGAACCACGTCCGCCGCGTCGGCGCCCATATGCAGGCGAAGCTGCGGTCGCTGTTCGCCGAGCATCCGCTGGTCGGCGAAGTGCGCGGCGTCGGCCTGATCGCCGGCGTCGAGCTGGTGGCCGACAAGGCGACGCACAAGAACTTCGACCCCGCGCTGAAGGTCGGCCCGCGCCTGGCCAAGCTGGCGGAAGGCGAGGGCGTGATCCTGCGCGCGATGGTGAATGATTCGATGGGGTTCTCCCCGCCCCTGATCATCACCGAGGTCGAGATCGACGAGATGCTCGCCCGCACGTCCCGCGCCCTGGATGCGCTGACGGTGCAGCTGCGCCGGGAAAGCCTGACGGTCGTCTGAGCCGAGTCGGGGAGGGGCGCGTGTCCCTCCCCTTCCCGCTTCGTTAACCCCACCCCGCCAGGATGCCCCCGCCGCAGCAGGAGGCCGAGGCATGGGTAGTGCAGCGCAGGCGTTCCGGTCCCTGACCGGGGCGGAGATCCGCATCAAGGCGGTCGATATCGGCGCCAATCCGATCGATGGCGACCCGCCCTATGCCGGCCTGCTGCGCGCCGGCCAGGCGGAGGTGGTGGGGTTCGAGCCGGATGCCGCGGCCCTCGCCACGCTGGATCAGCGCAAGGGACCGCATGAGCGGTACTTCCCGCATGCCGTGGGCGATGGCGCGCGGCATACGCTCCGCATCTGCCAGGCGCCGGGCATGACCTCCCTGTTCGAGCCCGATCCCGCGACCCTCGCGCTGTTCCACGGCTTTCCCCAGTGGGGCCGCGTGCTGCGGCGGGTGGAGGTGCAGACGGTGCGGCTGGATGACGTGCCGGAAACGGCGGGGGCGGACCTGCTGAAGCTCGACATCCAGGGCGCGGAGCTGATGGTACTGCGCCATGCCACCGCGCGGCTCGCGGATGCGGTGGTGGTGCAGGCGGAGGTGGAGTTCCTGCCGCTGTACCAGGGCCAGCCGCTCTATGGCGACGTCGAGCGCTTCATGCGGGAGCAGGGTTTCGCGCTCCACCGCTTCTTCCCGCAGACCAGCCGTGTGCTGGCGCCGCTGGTCCCCGGCGGCAATCCCTATGCGGGGATGAGCCAGCTGGTCTGGGCGGATGCGATCTTCGTGCGGGAGCTGACGGCGCTGGAGGCGCTGACGGGGCGGCAATTGCTGGCGATGGCGACGATCCTGCACGATTGCTACGGATCGGTGGATGTCGCGCTGCGGCTGCTGATGGAGCATGACCGGCGCGATGGTGGCGCGCTGGCGGGGCGGTATCTGGCCGGGGTGGCGGGGGCGCTGGCGGCGTAGGCGCGGTTGGTGGGCAGGTTGGTCGCGCCCCCACCCGGCTTCGCTGCGCTCAGCCACCCTCCCCCGCACAGCGGGAGAGGGGATGACTACCGCGCCCGGGAAATGCAGAACTCGACGATGCCGGCGAGGGCGCGGCGCTCGACGCTGTCGGGGAACAGGGCCAGCGCATCCGTCGCCGCCATGCCGTAATCCCGCGCGCGGGCGACGGTGTCGGCGAAGGCGCGGTGCTTCTGCATCAGGGCGATGGCCTGGGCGAGATCGTCCTCCGTCTGCTCCCGGTCCTCCAGCGTGCGGCGCCAGAAGACGCGTTCCGCATCGTCGCCGCGCTGAAAGGCGAGCAGCACGGGCAGCGTGATCTTGCCCTCGCGGAAATCGTCGCCGACGGTCTTGCCGAGGGCTTCCTGCTGCGCGCTGTAGTCCAGCGCATCGTCGATCAGCTGGAACGCCACGCCGAGGTTATGGCCATAGGCGCGCAGGCCCTGCTGCCGCGCCGGCGAACATTCGGCGACGATCGCGCCCACTTCCGTCGCCGCGGCGAACAGCGCGGCCGTCTTGCCCTCGATGACCGCGAGGTATTGTTCCTCCGTCGTCGCGGTGTCGTTCTGGGTGATGAGCTGCAGCACCTCCCCCTCCGCGATCGTCGCGGAAGCCTCGGCGAGGATGCGCAGCACTTCGAGCGAGCCATCCTCCACCATCACCTGGAAGGCGCGGGCGAACAGGAAATCACCGACCAGGACGCTGGGCTTGTTGCCGAACAGCGCATTGGCGCTGGCCTGCCCACGCCGCAGTGCGCTTTCATCCACCACATCGTCATGCAGCAGGGTCGCGGTGTGGATGAATTCGACACAGGCCGCGAGCGCCACATGGCGCTGGCCATCACGGTAGCCGGCGAGGCGCGCGGCGGCCAAGGTCAGCAACGGGCGCAGGCGCTTGCCGCCGGCGGCGACGATATGGGCAGCCAATTGCGGGATCAGGGCCACCGGGCTCTGCATCCGTTCGACGATCAGGCGATTGCAGGCCTCGAGATCCGCGCGCACCAGCGCGGTCAGCGCCGTGAGCGCATCTTCCCCCTGCGCGATGACCGCTTCTTCAGGGGCGCTGGGCGCGACGGACAACTCCACGCGATCTTGACCTCGGTTGGGGGTCGGGCAACTTAGCCACCGCCCCCCCGGTGGGCAAGCTGGCGGGCCGGAGGCCGCATCGCATGCATGTGCTGCTCGCCACCACGAACCCTGTCCGTCTGTCATTCCTGATGGCGCTGCTGCGCGACGCCGGCTGCCAGCCTGTGGTGCTGGATGGCCATATCAGCGCGATGGAAGGTGGCATCGGCGCCTTCCCCCGGCGGCTCGCCGTGCCAATGGAGGATGCCGCGCAGGCGCGGCGTGTGCTGCGCGAGGCCGGGGAAGCGGAAGGCCTGGCGTGACGACGCCCGATATGGTGACCGATGACACGCTGCTGGATGGACGGGTGCGGCTGCGCCAACCGCGGCAGGGGCTGCGCGCCGGGCATGACGCGGTGCTGCTCGCCGCCGCCATCCCAGCGAAACCCGGCCAGGTGGTGCTGGAAGCGGGCTGCGGCAGCGGGGCCGCCTTTCTCTGCCTG
>CANJXD010000327.1 GCA_947478535.1 Acetobacteraceae bacterium | reverse complement strand
GGCCATCGCGCTGGCCGAACTCGCCTTCCGCTGCGATGAACGCTGGACGCAACTGGAAGCCCAGGGCCACGCGCTGGTGTGCACCTTCTGCGTCATGGGCACGACGGCCGAGGCCGGCTTCACCAAGATCGCCGGCGAGGCGCAATTCCAGCTCGATGTCCGCAGCGTCAACCCGCACAGCGTCGATGCGCTGATGGAGACGCTGTACGAGGCCGTGCCGGACATCGAGGCCCGCCGCGGCGTGACCTTCGACCTGGGGCGCGAGACGACGAGCCGCGCCGCCCCGATGGATGCCGCCATCCGCGCCGGTCTGGCGAAAGCCGCCGACGCGCTCGGCATCAAGCATATCTCGATGGCGAGCGGCGCGGGGCACGATGCCGCCGCCTTCGCCATGGCGGGCATCCCCGCCGCGATGCTGTTCGTGCGCAACCAGCATGGCAGCCACAATCCGAAGGAAGCGATGCGGATGGACGATTTTGCCAGTGCCTGCGCCGTGGTGCAGCGTTGGGCGGCGGAGGCGGCGCAGTGAGCGACATGCAGGCGCGGCTGGCGGTCGATATCGGCGGGACCTTCACCGATGTCGCCATTGAGCGCGATGGCGCGCGCTGGACCGGCAAGGTGCTCACCACGCCGCATGCGCCGGAGCTTGGCGTGCTGGAAGGCGTGCGGCTTGTGCTGGCGCGGGCGGGGCTGACGCCGGCGGATATCACGCTGGTCATCCACGGCACGACGCTCGCGACCAATGCGATCATCGAGCGCAAGGGTGCGAAGACGGCGCTGCTGACGACGGACGGGTTCCGGGACGTGCTCGCCCTGGGCAATGAGAGCCGGTACGACCAGTACGACCTCAACATCGACCTGCCGCGGCCCCTCGTCCCGCGCCGCTGGCGGCTGACAGTGCCGGAGCGCCTCGACAATGAGGGAAAGGTGCTGCTGCCGCTGGATGAAAAGGCGGTGGCCGACCAAGTCGCCTTCATGCAGGCCGAGGGCATCGAGAGCGTCGCCATCGGCTTCCTGCATGCCTTCGTGAACCCCGTGCATGAACAGCGCGCCGCCGCCATCTTGCGTTCGCTGTGGCCGGCGATGAACGTCTCGCTGTCCTCGGAAGTGTCGCCGGAGATGCGGGAGTGGGAGCGGTTTTCCACCACCGCCGCCAATGCCTATGTCCAGCCGCTGATGGCCAGCTACCTCAGGCGGCTGGAAGCCGGGCTGCGCGTGGATGGGCTCGCCTGCCCGCTGTTCCTGATGCTGTCCGGCGGTGGGCTCACCACCATCGACACGGCCGCGCGCTTCCCCATCCGCCTGGTCGAATCCGGCCCGGCCGGTGGCGCCATCTTCTCCGCGCATGTCGCGAAGCAGTTGGGGTGGGAGAAGGTGCTGTCCTTCGACATGGGCGGCACCACGGCCAAGGTCTGCCTGATCGACGATTTCGCGCCGCAGGCTTCCCGGACTTTTGAGGTCGCTCGCGTCGGCCGCTTCAAGAAGGGCTCCGGCCTGCCGCTGCGCATCCCGGTGATCGAGATGGTGGAGATCGGCGCCGGCGGTGGCTCGATCGCCCATCTCGACGCGCTGGGCCGCATCCAGGTTGGGCCGGAAAGCGCGGGCGCCGATCCGGGGCCGGCCTGCTACGGGCGCGGCGGCCTGCACCCCGCGGTGACGGATGCGAACCTCGCTTTGGGGCGCTATGAGCCGGACCTGTTCGCCGGCGGCGCGCTGAAGCTGCATGTGCAACCGGCGCTCGACGCGCTGGCCCGCGATGTGGGCGAAAGGCTGGGGCTCGCGCCGGAAATGGCCGGGCTCGGCGTGGTGGAAATGGTGGATGAGAACATGGCGAATGCCGCCCGTGTCCATGCCATCGAAAGCGGCAAGGGCTATGGCGGGCGCGGCATCATCGCCTTTGGTGGCGGCGGCCCCGTGCATGGCTATCGCGTGGCCGAGAAGATCGGCGTGAACCGGCTGCTGGTGCCGTCCGGCGCCGGCGTGGGCTCCGCCATCGGCTTCCTCCGCGCGCCGGTGGGGTATGAGGTGGTGAAGTCGCTGTATCAGAGGTTTCGTTCGTTCGACCTCGGCGCGGTCAATGCGCTGCTGGGCGCGATGTCGGCGGAAGCCTCCGGGGTGGTGGCCGAAGGCGCCTGCGGGCAGGCGACCGCCGAGCACCGGCTGGCCTTCATGCGCTATGTCGGCCAGGGGCATGAGATTTCCGTGGCCCTGCCGTCGCGCCCCCTGACCGCGGAGGACATCCCGGCGATCCGCGCGGCCTACGACGCCGAATACACCCGCTTCTATGACCGGCCGGTGCCGGGTTCCGACGTGGAGATCCTCGCCTTCGCGGTGACGGTGGCGACGGTGCCGCAGCCGGTGGAGCCCGTCGCCCCGGTGGCCGATGCACCTGCCCCCGCGCCCATCCGCATGCAGCGCGTGCGGGATACGGCGACGGGCGAGGTCGCGGATTGGCAGGTCTATGACCGCGCCGAGATGGCGCCGGGTGCTGCGGTGCCGGGGCCGTGCATCGTGTCGGAGGCGGAGACGAGCACGCTGGTCGGGCCGGGATGGCGCTGCCGAATGGATGGGTTGGGGTATCTGGAACTGACGCGGGGGGAGAGCCTGTGATGACCACGAACGCCCTCGAGACAATCCAGCGCCAGATCCAATGGAACCGCCTCATCGCGGTGGTGGAGGAACAGGCGCAGATCATGATCCGCACCGCCTTCTCCACCACGGTGCGGGAAGCCGGGGACCTTTCCGCCGGGATCTTCGACCTGCAAGGACGGATGCTCGCCCAGGCCGTGACCGGCACGCCGGGGCATGTGAATTCCATGATGGAATCGGTGGGGCATTTCCTCGCGAAATTCCCGGCGGCGACGATGAAGCCGGGCGATCACTACATCACCAATGACCCCTGGCTCGGCACCGGCCACCTGCATGACCTCACGGTGGTCACGCCGGCCTTCCGCCAGGGCAAGATCGTCGGGCTGTTCGCCAATACCGCCCATGTCATCGATGTCGGCGGGCTCGGCATGGGGCCGGAAGGGCGGTCGGTCTATGAGGAAGGGCTCTACATCCCGATCGTGAAGTGCTTCGACCAGGGGGCGCCGAACGAGACCTTTTTCGACTTCATCCGCGTGGGCTCCCGCACCCCCGTCGAGTTGGAGGGCGATATCTATTCCCTCTGCGCCTGCAACGATGCGGGCGCGAAGCGGCTTGTCGAGATGATGGACGAGTTCGCGATGGAGACTGTCGACGACCTCGCCACCTACATCTTCGACGCCTCGCTGAAGGCGACGCTTGAGGAAATCGCGAAGCTGCCGCGTGGCACCTATCGCGGGCAGATCTGCTCGGATGGCTATGAATCGACCGTCACGCTGAAGGCGGCGATGACGATCCATGAGCATGAGATCGTGGTGGACTACGCCGGCACCTCCGGCCTGTCGGGGCGCGGCATCAACGTGCCGGCCCCCTATTGCCGCGCCTATGCCTGCTTCGGCATCAAATGCGTCGTGGCGCCGGAGATCCCCAACAACTGGGCCTCGCTGGCGCCGTTCCGGATGGAGATCCCGGAGGGCTGCATCCTCAACGCGCCGCGGCCCTATCCCGTTTCGGTGCGGCATGTGGTCGGGCAGTTGCTGCCGGATTTGATGATGGGCTGCCTGCACCAGGCGGTGCCGGAACGCGTCAATGCCGAAGGCTCCTCCGCGCTGTGGAACCCGCCCTTGCGCGGCGGCGCGCAGGTCAGCGGCGCGGCGGCCGAAGTGCCGGATTTTGAGATCATCACCTTCAACTCCGGCGGCACCGGCGCGCGGCCGACCAAGGATGGGCTGGATGGCACGGCCTTCCCCTCCGGCGTCAGGACCATGCCGGTGGAGGCGACGGAGAATGTTGCCCCGGTGATCTTCTGGCAGAACCAGATCCGCCCGGATTCCGCGGGCGCCGGCCGCACCCGCGGCGGCTTCGGCAAGATCATGGAGATCGGCGCCAAGGGGGATGCCGAATTCGCCGTCAATGCCGTGTTCGACCGCGTGGCGAATGCGCCGAAGGGGCGGGAAGGGGGCGGGGATGGCGCCACCGGCTGGGTCGGGCACCACGATGGCACGGCGATCCGCACCAAGGGCTTCCAGATCATCCCCAAGGGCAAACGCCTGCTGCTGAAGCTGCCCGGCGGCGGCGGCATGGGGGACCCGGCGCAGCGCGACCGCGCCCTGGTGGACCGCGACGTGGCGGATGGGCTGGTCAGCCCGGCGCAGGCCAAGGCGCTCTACGGGGCGTGAAGGGTATTTTGGGCCCGGCCGCCCAGCCGTGCTAGGGTGCCCTCCTTCGCGGGAAGGAGGGCGCCGGGATGAAGATCGAGATCGGTAACCGCTTCAGCGGCGTCATCGCCGAGGCCGTGGAATCCGGCCTTTACACCTCGCCCGAGGACGTGGTGACGGAGGCGATGAGGCTCTTCGCCGCTGACCGGGCCCGGCACCAGGCGCTGCGGGACTCGATCGCGGCCTCGCTCGCCGATCCACGCTGCATGGCGGAGGAGGAGATCGACGCGGCCCTGGCGGCACTGGACGCTGACCTCGCCGCGCGCGGTATTCCGGAGTGACAGGGCGGGCGCGCTTCCGGCCGCTTGCCATCAAGGACCTGATCGCCATTGCCGACTGGCTTGCCACCGAGGCGCAGAGCCGCGCCGTCGGCCAGGAATTCGTCGCCCGCCTGCGCCAGCGCTGCCACGCCATCGCGGCCCTGCCCGGCACCCTCGGTCGGGCGCGCGATGATCTTGGCTCCGGCATCCGGTCCCTGGCTTGGCGGAACTACGTGATTCTGTTTCGGTACTTCGACGGGGAACTGCAGGTCGTGCGTATCATCCACGGCCAGCGGGACCTCCCCGCCATGCTCGCCCCAAATCCTGAAGCCCCCAATCAAGAAGCCTAGGAACGCCCCATGGCCCTCCGCTGCGATCTCATCATCCGCGATGCCACCCTCTTCGACGGCACAGGCGCGCCGCGCCGTGTCGGCGATGTCGGCGTGAAGGGGGACCGGATCGTGGGCGTGGGGGACCTCGGCGGCGCTTCGGCGGACCGGGAAGTGATCGCGACGGGCAAGGCGGTGGCGCCGGGCTTCATCGATGCCCATACGCATGACGACCGCGCCGTGCTGATGGGCCCGCAGGGCACGCTCTGCAAGACCAGCCAGGGTGTCACCACCGTGGTCTGCGGCTGCTGCGGCGTCTCCCTTGCCCCTGCGCGCTTCACGAAGACGCCGCCGCCGCCGCTCGACCTGATCGGTGCCGAGGGCTGGTGGCGCTTCCATGATTTCGGCGACTACGCGCATGAGCTGCACAAGCGCGGGTCGGAGGTGAACACCTACGCCCTGGTCGGCAACCAGACGCTCCGCGTGGAGGCGATGGACGGCGATGTCTATCGCGCCGCGAAGGACAGCGAGATCGCCCATATGCACAGCCGGGTGAAGCAGGCGATGGCGGAAGGCGCCTCCGGCTTCTCCACCGGGCTCTACTACCCCCCCAACATGCATGCGACGACGGATGAGGTGGTGGCGATCACGGAGGCGCTGAAGCCCTTCGATGGCCTCTATTCCACCCATATGCGCGATGAGGCGAACCACGTCCTCGCCTCGATCGAGGAGACGATGGAGATCGGCAAGCGCGCCGGCGTGCAGGTGCAGATCAGCCACCACAAATGCTCGCTGCCGGAGAATTTCGGCCGCTCCGTGCAGACCCTGCCGCTGCTGGAAGCCTACGCCCGCTCGCAGCAGGTGGCCTACGACGTCTATCCCTATCCCGCCGGGTCCACCGTGCTGATGCCGGACCGGCTGCGGGACGATGTGCCCGTCATCATCACCTGGTCGATCCCGCATCCCGAGATGGCGGGCAGGTACCTGACCGACATCGCCCGCGGCTGGAACACCGATATCCGCGCCGCCGCCGCGCGGCTGACGCCGGCCGGGCAGATCAGCTTCCAGATGGATGAGGATGACGTCCGCCGCATCATGGCGCACCCGATGTCGATGATCGGGTCCGACGGCATCCCGCATGACGAACACCCGCATCCGCGGCTGTGGGGCACCTTCCCCCGCGTGCTCGGCCATTACAGCCGGGGCCTCAACCTGTTCAGCATGGAGACCGCCATCCACAAGATGACCGGCCGCTGTGCGGAGGCCTATGGCATCGTGGACCGTGGCGTGTTGCGCGAAGGCGCCTATGCCGATCTGGTGCTGTTCGACCCGGCGACGGTGATCGATGCCGCAACCTTCGAGACACCGAAGGTGCCCTCCATCGGCATCGAGGAGGTCTGGGCCAACGGCGTCCCTACCTTCCGCCACGGCTATCGCGACACGGGTGCGACGGGCGAAAAGCCCGGCCGCCTCATCACCCGCCACCGCGGCTGAGGGAATGGGGGCGCGGTCCGCGACCCCCAGCATGCAGCCCCCCTGGAAGCCGAGCACCGATCTGTCCCGCGGCGAGGATTCGCCGCGCACCGCCCGCAATGCGATCATCGCCGGGGCGCTGCTTCTGCTGGCGATCTTGGGCGCGGCGCAACTGTTCAGCCGGGGCTGGACGACGCCCTACCAGATGGAGCGCTATGTGCGTTCCGGCCCGCGCCAGGGCGGCGCGGATCTGGAGCGGGATCTGCTGCGGGACCATGGGCCGGGAAAGGATGCGGGGCCCCTGTTTACCCAGCTCTCCCGCCTCGGCTTCACCTGCACGACGGCGAGCGAATGGGTCAGGGGCGGCGAATGTCGGTTC
>CANJXD010000326.1 GCA_947478535.1 Acetobacteraceae bacterium | reverse complement strand
TCGCGCCTTCATGGAGAGCTTCCTCGCCGCCGAAGGCGTGCCGGAACTGCCGGAGGATGACCGCGCCCGCATCCGGCATGAGATCGTGACGGGCCGCGGCGCGATGACGCCCGATGGCGCGCGCAGGCTGCTGGAAGTGACGTTGCGGCACAGCCAGGTGACCCTGGTGGTCAGCGCGCTCGGCGCGCCGCCGCCGGATGTGGTGCAGCAATTGAAGTCGCGCGGCATCATGGTCGGCGCGCTCTGCGGCAAAGCGTCCCACGCCACGCGTCACAAGGCGGCGGGGGTCGAGATGATCGTCGCCCAGGGTACGGAAGCCGGCGGGCATACCGGTGATATCTCGACCCTCGTCCTGGTGCCGCAGGTGGTGGAAGCCTGCCCGGGCATCGCGGTGCTGGCAGCGGGCGGCATCAGCCGCGGCAGCCAGATCGCCGCGGCGCTGGCGCTTGGCGCGGAAGGCGTCTGGACCGGCACCATCTGGCTCGGCACGCGGGAGAGCGAGCTGACGCCTTTCGAGAAGCAGGCAGTCTTCGCCGCCAAGGCGGAAGACGCGGTGCGGCGCAAGGCGCGCACGGGCAAGACAGTGCGGATGATCCGCAGCCGGATGTCGGAAGCCTGGGAAGCGCCCGGCGCGCCGCCCTATCTGCCTACACCGCTGCAAGGCATTCTCTACAACGAGATGCATGCCCGCGTGGTGCGCGCGGAACGGCGCGACCTCTACTCCTTTCCCGTGGGGCAATCCGTCGCCTCGGTGAATGAGGAGACATCGGTGCGCGAAGTGATGCTGCGGCTGCAGGAGGAATACCTGACGGCGATGGACCGCGTGACGGCGCTGATGGAGGGTGCGTGATGACCGATGAAGTGCTGGTGCGCCAGGAAGACGGCATCCAGATCATCACCATCAACCGACCGGACCAGCGCAACGCGGTGAATCGCGCCGTCTCCTATGGCGTCTGCGCGGCGGTGGATGAGCTGGATGCGCGCGATGATCTGCGCGTCGGCATCCTGACCGGCGCGGGGGGCAATTTCTGCGCCGGCATGGACCTCAAGGCCTTCGTGCGCGGGGAGGTCACGCGCGTCGAGGGACGGGGCATCCTCGGCATCGCGATGACGCCGCCGAAGAAGCCACTGATCGCGGCGGTGGAGGGATACGCGCTCGCCGGTGGGTTCGAATCCGTCCTCGCCTGCGATCTGCTGGTGGCGGCGCGCAATGCGAAGTTCGGCCTGCCTGAGGCCAAGCGCGGCCTGGCGGCGGCGGCGGGCGGGTTGATGCGCCTGCCACGCCTGATCCCGGCACGCATCGCCATGGAACTGGCCTTGACCGGGGACATGGTGACGGCGGAGCGGCTGGACCGCTACGGGCTGATCAATGAGCTGGTCGAACCCGGCGAGGCGCTGGACGCCGCCATCCGCCTGGCGCGGCGGATCATCGCCAATGCGCCGATGGCGATCGAGGCTTCGAAGCGCGTCATCGTCGCAAGCCGGGACTGGCCGACGGATGAGATGTTCGCGCGTCAGAAACCGATCACCGATCCCGTGCTTACCAGCGACGACGCCAAGGAAGGCGCCCGCGCCTTCGCGGAAAAGCGCCCCGCCCAATGGACGGGGCGCTGAGAACGGGGCGCTGATCCCTACTCCACGGTGATCCGCGCGGTCCGCACCACCTCGGCCCAGCGGATGCGCTCGGCGGCGACGAAGCGGGCGGTTTCCTCCGGCGTCGCGCTCATCGTGCGGCCACCGGCGGTGAGGAAGCGGCGCTGGATGGTGGGGTCGGCGCTGATGTCCTTGATCTCGGCGGCGAGCTTGGCGACGATCAGCGCCGGCGTGCCGGTCGGAAAGGCGAAGGCGCCCCAGGAGGGGACGATGAAATCGGCCATCCCGGCCTCTCCCATCGTCGGCACTTCCGGCAGCGTCGGCCAGCGTTCGGCGGAGGCGACGGCAATCGCGCGCAGCTTTCCTTCGCGGTGCAGCGCCGTATAGGTAGCGACATTGTCGACGGAGAAATCGAGCGCGCCGCTGACGAGGTCCAGCACCCGCTGGCTGCCTTCGCGATAGGGCACGTGCTGCGCCTGCACACCGATGCGGGACTTGAACAACTCCCCCGCCAGATGCGGCGTGGTGCCGGCGCCGGCGGAACTGAAGGTCAGCTCCCTGCCCTGCCCGCGCGCCCAGGCGATGAATTCCGGCAGGGTGCGGGATGGGTTGCGCTCCGCCGAGACGAACAGGCAATTCGCCCCTTCCCAGATCATCGTGCTCGGCACGAAATCCCGCGCGGGATTGTAGGGCAGGCGGGCATAGAGATGCTCATTGATGGTCAGCGTGCCGATGGTGGCAGCGTAGATGGCGTAGCCATCGGCCGGGGCACGCGCCGCGACCTCGGAGCCGATGGCGCCACCGGCACCGGTGCGGTTCTCCGACACGAAGGGCTGGCCGAGGCGCTGGGCGAGCTGTTCGCCGAGGATGCGCACCAGCACATCATGCGAAGCACCGGGGGCGAAGGGGTTGACGATTCGGACCGGGCGTTCCGGCCAGGCTGCCTGCGCCCGCGCCAGGCTGGGCGCGAAACCGGCGGCAAGTCCCGCCCCTGCAATGCCTCGACGACCGAGCATGACGCATCCTTCCCCATGGTGACGCGCGGCTTGCACACCGCATCGGATTTCATCATACCTCTGAGTAGCCCACAGGGCGAGGAGGAAATCCGATGAGCTACACCGTGGGCGACCTGGTCGCGGAATTCCTCGGCGCCGCGGGCGTCACCACCGCCTTCGGCATCGTCTCCATCCACAATATCCCGATCCTGGATGCGGTCGGGCGGCGCAACCGTATCCGCTTCATCCCCGCACGCGGCGAGGCTGGCGGCGGGCACATGGCGGATGCCTATGCGCGCGTGACCGGCGGCCTGGGCGTGCTGGTCACCAGCACCGGTCCGGGGGCGGCGAATGCCATCGGCGCGCTGGCGGAAGCGCAGTTCGCCGGCAGCCCGGTGCTGCACATCACTGGCCAGACGGCGACGCGCTTCCTGCAGCGCGATACCGGCGCGGTGCATCATGTGCGGGGCCAGGGCGCGATGCTCGCCGCCGTGTGCAAATCCGTCCATCGCATCAATGTGGCGGAGGAAGCCTTCGGCGTGCTGCTCGCCGCCGCCGCCGATGCGCTGTCCGCGCCGACCGGCCCGGTGACGATCGAGATCCCGACCGACCTGCAACGCGCACCCATCGCCCGCCCGGCGGCGCTGGACCGGCTGGTGCTGCCGATCCGCCCGGCCGTGGTGCCGGCGGAAGCGGATCTCGACGCCGCGGCGGAATGGCTGGCCACGAAGACGCGGCCGATGATGTGGCTCGGCAACGGCGCCAAGGGCGCGAGGGCGCCGGCGCTGGCGATGCTCGAACTCGGCTTCGGCGCCGTCACCTCCTGGAACGGGCGCGGCACGGTGGCGGAGGATCATCCCCGCACGCTGGGCGGCATGCACGGCAATGGCGCGCCTGCCATCGAGGCCTTCTATGCCACCTGCGACGCCATGCTCGTCGTGGGGTCCCGCCTGCGCGGGCATGAGACACTGGACGGCACGCTGCGCCTGCCGAAGGCGCTGATGGCGGTGGACATCGACGCGCGCGCCGATGGCCGCCACTACGTGACGGAACACTTCGTCGCCGGCGATGCGGCGCTGGTGCTGGCGGGCCTCGCCAAGCGCCTCGTCGGGCGCATCGCCGTCGATCCCGCTTTCGGGGATGACCTGGCGGCAGCGCGGGCGAAGGCGCATGCGGCGTATCGGGAGGAGTTGGGCCCCTATGCCGATTTCCCTGCCATGCTGCGCGCAGCGATGCCGCGCGACGCGATCTGGGTGCGCGATGCGACGGTGGCGGGGGCGACCTGGGCGCACCGGATGATGCCGGTGTATGGGCCGCGCGATTCCATCTATCCCGTGGGTGCTGCCATCGGGCCGGGGCTTTCCTTCGGCATCGGCGCGGCGCTGGCGGCGGCGCCGGCGGGGCGCAAGACGGTGATGATGGCCGGTGACGGCGGATTTTCCATGAACATGTCGGAGTTGTTCACGGCAGCGCAGGAAGGTGCGGATTTCTGCGCCATCGTGATGAATGACGGCATCTACGCCGCCATCGGCCATATCCAGGACGCCTTCCAGGATGGCCGCCGCTTCTTCGGCGAATTGCGCCACCCGGACCTACTGGGCCTGGCGGCGCTGGCAGGAATCCAGGCGTGGCGGGTCTCCCGCGCCGAGGATTTCGGTGCGACAGTCACCCGCGCGCTGGCGACGCCGGGGCCGACGCTGATCGATGTGGATATGCGCGCCATCGGGGCGGTGCCGGCCTATGGTCCCTACAGGAAGAAGACGGCATGACGTCCTACGATCCCACCGCCGATGGTTGGGAAATCACCGAACCCGGCGGCCTCCCGGAATTCCTGCGGCCGATGTGGACCAAGCCGGATGCGACGGGATTCTCGCTGGGTTTCATGACGAACCAGGGCCTGACCAACGGCCGCAACGTCATCCATGGCGGCATGCTCGCGACCTATATGGACCACGCGCTCGGACGCACGGTGCGGGAAGCCGTGGATCGCGTGCCGATCGCGACCATCCAGTTGGACCTGCACTACCTCGCCCCCGCCCTGGCCGATCGCTTCGTCGCCGTGCGGGGCGAGATCACGCGGCGGACGAGCAGCGTGGTGTTCATCCGCGGCATGATGACGATGGGCGAGGCCAACATCATGTCCGCCAACGGCGTCTGGAAGATTCTCGCGGCGAAGAAGGTGTGACACCGAGCTACGCGAAGAACGGCCTGCGGCCGCCGCTGGCGGGCGAGCGCCCGAACAGGCGCCGCGGCTCATGCCGCGTAGCCAAGCGCGCGGAGGCGCGCGCCGGCGACTGAGGGCGGATCGGTTTCGATCCGCTGGGTTCGATGTAAGCGGGAGCAGGTCGATGCGAATCCTCATCATGGGTGCCGGCGCGGTCGGTGGCTATTTCGGCGCGAATCTGACGCGCGCCGGCCTCGACGTGACGCTGGTCGATGCCTGGCCGGAGCATGTGGAGGCAATGCGGCGCGATGGCTTCAGTGTCTCGGCCATGGAACCCGATGGCAGCTTCACCCAGAAGGTTCGCGCGCTCCATATCAGCGACGTGCCGCAGCTGGTGCGGGAGAAGCCCTTCAATATCGGCTTCCTCAGCGTGAAATCCTACGACACCGATTGGGCGACGCAGCTGATGCTGCCGTACCTGGCGCCGGATGGCTGCATCGTGTCCTTGCAGAACGGCATCAATGAGGACCGGATCGCCGCCATCGCGGGATGGGGCCGGACGCTGGGCTGCGCCATCGGGTTGCTGGCGGCGGAGCTGACGGGGCCGGCGACGATGATCCGCACATCGCTCCGCGGCACCGGCGATTATGTGGGCATGCGGGTCGGCGAAGTGCATGGCCGCGTCACGCCTCGGGCGAAGCTGCTGGCGGAGCTGCTGGTGCATGCGGATAGCGTGCGCGTGACGACGAATCTGTGGGGCGAGCGCTGGTCGAAGCTGACCATCAACGCCATGCGCAACGCGACCAGCGCGATGACCGGCATGACGAGCCATGAGCGGGATGCGGATGATGCGGTGCGGAGCCTGTCCATCCGCCTCGGCAGCCAATGCGTCCGCGTCGGCAAGGCGATGGGGCTTTCGCTGGAGGCGATCAGCGGGCTCAACCTCGATGTACTCGGCGATGCGGAACACGACCCGGCAGCGATGGCCGCGACCACGGCGCAGATCCTGGCGCATGGCAGGACACGCAGCGCGGCGCAGCGGCCTTCCATGGCACAGGACATCGCCAAGGGCCGCCGCACCGAAACCGGCGCGATCAACGGCCTGGTGGCGCAGCGCGGGGCAGAGGTGGGGGTGGATGCCACGCTGCACGCCCGCGTCGATGCCATCATGCAGCGGATCGAGCGGGGGGAGCTGACGCCCTCCCGCGACCTCGCCCTCGGGCTCTGAATCAGGAAGGCCCCGGCTGCATCCTGCCGCGGGCTTTGCTACACAGGTGCCCTCAGTTTGAGGGAAAGCGACACGCCATGAAGGTCACCTGGTTCGGCCATTCCGCCTATCGCCTGGAATTCGGCAATTCCGTCGTGATGATCGACCCCTTCCTGACCGGCAATCCGGTCTTCAAGGGGGACCCCGTGGCGGCTTCCGCCGGGGCGACGCACGTCCTGATCACGCATGGGCATAGCGACCATGTCGGCGACGCACTGGCGATCTCGAAGCGCACCGGCGCCAAGGTCGTTGCCAATTATGAAATCTGCATGTGGCTCGCCCGGCAGGGGCTGACGGCGATGGACCCCATGAACACCGGCGGCACGACGGACCAGGGGGATTTCACGGCCACCCTGACCATCGCCTTTCACTCCTCCTCCGTCATGGATGAGAATGGCGTGACGCAGGACCTCGGCCTGCCCGGCGGCATCGTGGTGACGCCGAAGATCGCGGGGGAGCCCACGGTCTACCACATGGGCGACACCGAAGTGTTCTCCGACATGGCGCTGATCGGGGAGTTGCACAGCCCGACCGTCGCCATCGTCCCGGTGGGCGACCGCTTCACCATGGATGGCAAGCGCGGCGCCCTGGCGGTGAAGCGCTTCCTGCCGAGCGTGACGACGGCGATCCCCTGCCATTTCGGCACCTTCGGGCTGCTGGCGGCGACGCCGGCTGCCTTCGTCGCGGCGATGGACGGCGCAACGGCGAAGGTGCTGGTGCCGGAGAATGGGGTGAGCTTCACGATCTGAGGGGAC
>CANJXD010000325.1 GCA_947478535.1 Acetobacteraceae bacterium | reverse complement strand
TGACCCCGCGCTACGTGGAATTGCTGCGCGGCTGAAAAGCCGCCGCCATAGCGCATCATCCCAGGCGCTCCGCGCCAAGCCTGCTGCGTCCCAGGCGCTCCGCGCCAAGCCTGGACGACCCTTGCATCTCGGCGGCAGTGGCGCGGTGTGGCGCGGCACCGCTTCACAAACCGCGCCCCGTCGCGTAGGGCGGGGCGGCAAGGACCGACAGGGAAACGAGGCATGGCCGACATCGAGATCGACATCGGGGGCGAGATCTTCCACGCCTTCTACGAGGAAAAGGACGCGCCGAAGACCGTCGCCCGCTTCCGCGAGCTGCTGCCCTTCAGCGACCGCATCATCCATGTCCGCTGGTCCGGCGAGGCCTGCTGGATCCCGATGGGGGAGCGTGACCTTTCCCTCGGCTATGAGAACGCCACCAGCCACCCCGCCCCCGGCCAGATCATCGTCTATCCCGGTGGCCTGCCGACCAGCGTGAGCGAGACGGAAATCCTCCTCGCCTATGGCGCCACCGCCTTCGCCTCCAAGGCCGGGCCGCTCGCCGGCAATCACTTCCTGACCATCCGCGAGGGGCTGGACCGTCTCTACGCGATCGGCCGTTCCGTGTTGTGGGACGGCAACAAGCCCATCACATTCCGCAAGGGGAACTGAACCATGTCGCTCGGCATGACGGATATCAACGAGGGCACCGGGACCATGGCGGTCTCCGGCAAGAAGGTGACGGTGCACTACACCGGCTGGCTGTTCGACGCCGCGGCGCCGGAGACCAAGGGCCGGAAGTTCGACAGCAGCCGCGATCGCGGCGACCCCTTCAGCTTCCCCCTCGGCGCCGGCCATGTGATCCAGGGCTGGGATCGTGGCGTGGCTGGCATGCGCGTCGGCGGCAATCGCCGCCTGACCATCCCGCCGGAGTTCGGCTATGGCGCGCGCGGCGCCGGCGGCGTCATCCCCCCCAACGCGACGCTGGTCTTCGACGTGGAATTGCTGGCCGTCGGCTAACCAGAAATGCCCTCTCCCCCGGACGGGGGAGAGGGTTGGGTGAGGGGGCGAAGCCTGTCCTCACCCCCCATACGCCACCCGAAACCCCGTATGCCCCGCCGATGTATCCGGGCTGCGCCCCGATCGCGCTGCGATGCGGTACCGGTAGCAGTAGCTGCGATGGCACAGGTAGCTGCCCCCCTTCATCACGCGTTCCCGCTCCGCCGTCGCCGCGGCGTTGCGCTGTTTGGCCAGCGCCGAAAGTGACCGCACGCGGAAGGCATCCGCGCACCATTCCCAGACATTGCCGCAGGCGTTGAACAGCCCGTAACCATTCGGCCGGAAGGCATCGACCGGCGCCGTGCCGACATACCCATCCGCGGCCGTGTTCACGCGCGGGAAGCTGCCCTGCCAGATGTTGCAGAGCGCGTTGTGGTCGCCGGGCTCCTCCGCCCCCCAGGGAAAGCGCGCCTGCGCTTCGCCGCCCTTTGCCGCATATTCCCATTCCGCCTCGCTCGGCAGCCGTCCGCCGGCCCAGGCGGCGAAGGCGGCGGCGTCGGTCCAGGCGATGTGGATGGCCGGATGGTCCGGTCGGTCCTCGACCGTGGATCCGGGGCCCTCGGGCGCGCCCCAGAAGGCGCCATCGACCTTACACCACCATGGCGTCCCTGCCGGGCTGCCGCTGCCCAGCCCCTCGGGCACGAACAGGTGAAAGACGTAGGACCAGCCGTATCGCTCGGCTTCCGTCCGGTAGCCGGTGGCGGCGGCGAAGGCGGCGAAGCGGCGATTGCTGACGGCGTGGGCGTCGATCCGGAACGGTGCCAGCTTCACCCGCCGCGCCGGCCCTTCCCCATCATCCCCGAAGAAGGGCGCATCGGTACCCACCACCGCCGTCCCGCCCGGCATCGCCAGGATCGTCGCCGCATCGCCCCCCGGCGCGGCCAGATCGCCCCCCGGCGCCGCATGGGGCGCTTCCGGGGGCGCCTCCGGGGGTTGCAGGGCCGCTCGGGCCGAGGTGGGAATGCAGCAGGGGCGACCATCCATGCCGCGTACGAAAGCCCCCCCTGCCCCCGTTGTGAAGACCGCTTGCGCAAGCTGCCCGCTTCTTGGTAGGTCCACGCCTGCATCAAGAGTTGGGCCGGCGCCCAACGCCAACCTGCCTACCCGGGCAAGGTGGCGGCCTCCGCAAGGGGGGATGCGGCCGTTCCGGCAATCATTCGGGAAGCGCCGCCGTCGGTCCTTGTGCAGGAGGATCGGATGCTGGACGGCACGGGCGAGGCCCTGGATCACCACCGCGTTTTCGGCCCGCATGCGGCGGCGGAGTTCGTGGCACTTTGCGCCTGGCGGGACCGCACGGGGCGAAGTCGCGCATCCCTGCTGCTTGTGGTGTGGCGGGATGGGCCGGATGGCGGCTGGACCGAGGCCTGCCGCGTGCTGCGCGAAGGCCACCGCGGCCGGGCCACGGTGCTGGTCGAACGCATCCTCCCCGGCGATGCCCGCGCCACGCTGCGCGCCTGGCTGGTCGCCACCGCCCGCGGGATGGGGCGCTGAAGCCGAAGCGCGTTAGTCCCGGTCCGGCGGTGGGATCAGCACCGGAGGGGGGGGACCGTGCCGGGATGGCAGCGCCGCCAGAAGCGGGAAGGATTCGGCCACTGGCGCTTCGAGGACCGGCATCGACGCCACCGGGTCCGGCCGCAGCGTCACGCTGCCATCGGCGTTGGAAACGGCAGAGACAGGCCCAAGGCGGCTCAGCGCCTCCAGCGCCTCCGCCAGCCGGTGTTCGTTGAGAGGCGCGGGCGCCGGCGGGGGCAATTCCACCGGCACCGGTCTCTCCCGCGCCAGCAGTCGCTCGGCGACCACCCTCGCATCCAGGTCGGGCGCGATCGCCATCGTCTCCAGCAGTTCGGCGGCGAGGGCGGGCGCGATCGCGGCCAGCGCCGCATGCGCGGCATCGCGGTCCGAATCGGGCGGCAGGGGAAGCTGCACGCGCCGCGCCGCAGCGATCCGCCGGGCCGTGGCGGCCAGGTCCCCGGCCAGCAGCGCATGGCGACGGGCGGCCAGCAGGGCGCGCGCCGCCGTCGCATCCAGCCGGGCCGCGTCGGCCGCGGCCGCGAAGGCTGCGTCATGCTCCCGCCGCACCGCGATCTCCCGCCGCTCAGCTTCGGATTCCGGGCGTGCCGCGGCGTCCCGCAGCAGGCGGGCGACGATGGCGGCGGGGCTGTCGGTCAGCGAGGGTGACGGCGCCAGTGACCGGGATGGCGGCATGCGGGCAGCCTGACGCGGCCGCGCCTCGCCAATCGGCAGTTCGGGCGGCGGGGTCGCCATCCCCCGCGGCTCCGCCTCCGCCTTCGCCCGCGCCGGCGGGAACAGCACCGCCTGCGCCCAGAGCCCGCCGGCGAGCGGCAGCGCCGCCAGCGCCAGGCGCGCCGGCAGGCCGATTGCCGGCGCCATCGCCTGCAACACCAGCAGCGCCAGGATCGTGGCGAGGATCGCCACAGCCCATAGCCCGGAAAGACCAGCGGCGCGGCTTTCGCCCCCCCCTGGCGCGACGCGGCTTTTCGGCGCCCCCACCGCGACGCGGCTTTTCTGCGGCTCCGCCGCGACGCGGCTATTCTGCGGCTCCGCCGCAACGCCCATGACGGGGTCCTGCGGTGGCGGCATCCGAGACCCTGGCGGCGGGGAAGCGCCGTCCATCAGGTGAAGACCCCAACCGTCACCGCAGGTTCATCAGCCCGTCGAACAGGCCCCGCAGCATGCCCGCCCCTTCCATCAAGCCCTCCACCCGCAGCGGACGGCCTTCCGGCGTGCCGATGGCGGCGGCGAAGGCGGCGCGGTCCTGTGCGAGCTCGGCGACGGAAAGCCTGTCATCGCCATTGTAGTCGAGGCTTTCCATCAGCAGCCGCGCGGCGATGATGCCAGCGCCAGCCCCCGCGGCGACCGAGGCGGCGATCACATCCTGCGTCGCCCCTTCCTGCACCGCGATCATCCAAGCGGCACCGCGGACCAGCCGGGCGACCTCGGCACGGGACAGCAGGCCATCGCCGCTGACATCGGCCTGGGTCACGATCGCCTGCGCGCAGGCGCCCGGCGTCACGGTAGCGGGCGCTCCGGCAGCGGGCATCCCAGCGCCAACCCCGCCGCAGCCCGCCTCCAGATGCTCCAGCGCCGCCATGAAGGCGACGCCTTCGCCATGCAGCGCCGCCAGGATCGGCGAGGGCGCGGCGCAGCGGCGCCAAGCGATGGGCGTGCCATCCCCGGGCAGGCGGTCATCGCGCGTCTTGGCATCGGGCTCGACGCTTTCAGCGCCGTCCCCGGCCGCGCGCAGCATCAGGCGGGGTGCCTCCGCCCCGGTGCCGATGCCGAGCGTCCAGCCCGCGACCTCCCGCGTCTCCCGCATCCGGAACAGCCGGGCCGGTGCCTCGGCCTCGATCCGCGCGGCGGTGCGCCCGGTGACGACGAGCATAGCGCGCGGATCGGCGCATTCGCCGGCATACCAGGTGCCGCGCAGCGGCGCCGGCACGGATTGCGCCAGGGATGCGGTGCCCGAGCCCAGGAGGGCCAGGGCGCCAAGCAGCAGACTGCGCATCATCGGACCTCGATCTCCTCGCCGCGGCAGAAATCCACCCCGGGCTGCGACACTTCCCGCCCATCGCGGAACACCACCACCAGGTCGGCGATGCATTGACCGGGATCGGGGGCGGCGAGATCCATGGCCTCGCCGACCGGCAGCACATCGGCGCCGAGGCGATCCCCCCCGCGCGGCGCGCCGGCGACGGCGGAATAGACCTCGACCACCGGCAGCGCGCCGGCATTGCGCAGGCGCAGCGTGCCGGGCGCCGGGGCGCTCTCCGCCGCAGGCGTCGCGGCCGGCGTTCCCTCGTCGATCCGCTCCACCACCCAACCGGGGGCGAGCACGATGCGCGGCTGTTCGCAGATGTTCACCTCGCGCCGCTCCTCGGCGCCACCATTCGGGAAGACGATGCGGATATCGGCCTCGCACGCGCCTTCAAGCTCGACCAACGTCTCCTGCCCCTGCTGCAGCGTAGTGGCGCCGAGGCGATCCGGACCCCAATCGCTATCCGCGCTGGACGACAGATACAGCTCCTGGATGGTGGCGAGGTGGCGGTTCACCATCGCCACGCTGTGCACCGGCGGGCGGGGGATGCTGCTGCGGTCGAAGGCGATGGTCCGCGTG
Source organism: Acetobacteraceae bacterium (assembly GCA_947478535.1). The sequence continues at coordinate 1,606 of CANJXD010000325.1, read as the reverse complement.
GCGCAGAGGTCGACGCGGCTTTTCACCTCCTCCTTGTCATCGGCATAGACGGCGCGGACATCGAAGGTGCAGTCGCGGCTGCGGATGCGCATGCGGAAGGCGGCATTGGCGTCAACGACATTGGCGCCGAGGCGATCCGGCCCCCAGGCTTCCGCCCCGCGCGCGGACGCATACAGCTCGCGCAGCACCACCTCGCTGCGGTTCGTCACTTGGACATCCAGCGTCGGCACGGCGGGGTCGCCATAGACCAGGCGCGGGTTGCGGCAGATATCGACGCGGCGCCGCACATCCTCCGTCCCGTCCTGGAACACCGCGACGGTATCCCAGGTGCAGGTGGCCAGGCGGCCGAGCCGGACGCGGAGATTGGCGCCCTGTGCCACCGTCTCCCGCCCCAGCCGGTCCTGGCCGCGATCCTGCGCGTTGGCAGCGAACAGGTAGAAGGCCTGCAGGACCAGGTCGGTCTCGTTCTGCAGCGTCACTTCCCGGTTCGGGGCCTGCTGGCTTGGCGCCTGCTGGGCGGGCGCCGGCGCCTGCTGCGCCGTGGCGGATCCCGCCGCCACGCTCAGGGCGAGGAGGGCAAAGGCGGCCAGACGTAGGCCGGCACTACGAAAACGACGCATGGGCAGAAGCTTCCCTTCGTTCCGCCGGACAATGATGACGCGCGCGCGTGGACGCAAGCGTCGCTTTGACGACGATCCAGAAGGCAATATCGCATGATTGCGACGGGATTGCGCCCATCGCCGAGGTCGCGCCATGCTGGCCGCAATTCAGGAGGAAGCTGCCATGATCGGCAGGCGTGGGTTGCTCGGCACGGGCGTGGCACTGTCATCACCGTTGGTCATGGCCAGGCCGGCCAGGGCACAGGCCTGGCCGGAACGCCAGGTACGGCTGATCGCGGGCTTCGCCCCCGGCGGCGCGGTGGACACCGTGGCGCGGCTGATCGCCGGGCCGATGGGCGAGTTCCTCGGCCAGCCCGTGGTGGTGGAAAACCGGCCCGGCGCCGGGGCCAACATCGCCGCCGCCGCCGTCGCCACCAGCCAGCCCGATGGCCATGCGGTGCTGATGGGCGCGTTTGCGCACGGGGTGAACCCGGCGCTGATCCCGCTGGGCTACGATCTGCGGGAGTTGAAGCCCGTCGTGCAGCTGACCACCGTGCCGACCGTGCTGATCGTGCACCGGGACAGCCCGTATCGCAGCGCGGCCGACCTGGTGGCGGCCGGGCGCGCCAAGGCCGATGGCATGACCTATGCCTCCGGCGGCAGCGGCACCGCCAGCCACCTCGCGCCGGAGCTGTTCGCCCGGCGCGTCGGCATCAAGGCCATCCATGTACCGTTTCGCGGCGGGGCGCCGGCGATGCAGGCGGTGATGGGCGGGCAGGTCGATTTCATGTGCGAGAACCCGCAGCCTTCCTTCATGGCGCCGGGCTCTCCCATCCGCTCGCTTGCCGTGTTCCGGCCGACACGCCTGCCCGCCCTGCCCGATGTTCCCGCCATCACGGAGGCCGGCTTCGGCGCCGATCTCACGATCAATTCCTGGCATGGGCTTTTCGTGCGCAACGGCACGCCGGATTTCGCCGTCCAGCGCCTGGTCGCCGCCGCGCGCGCGG
>CANJXD010000324.1 GCA_947478535.1 Acetobacteraceae bacterium | reverse complement strand
TGCCCTCGTCGCCCCACTGGGCGCCGATGACGGCGACATTGGCCATGCTGCCTACTCCCTGACGGGCATCGAGGTGCCCACGTCGTCCACGGGCACGGCGGTGCCCAGATCGTCCATCACATGCGTGCAGCGCAGGCTGCCCGGCGTATCGCCCGGCGCCAATTGCACCACCGTGGCATCGCCGGCCGCGCGCAGGGCAGCGGACTTCGCACCATCCGCCCCGGCGGGGATGAAGACGCGCCGGCGCGGTTTGGCCGGCGCCACGGCGCGCAGCATCGCATCGGGATAAAGCGTCATCCCCGTCGCCGGTTCCTCACCGGAGAGGTACCGGCCACCACGGGCGAGTTCCCCGGTCCGGCCCTCGCCGAAGATCGTGAAGGCGACGCCGGTGTGGTAGCGGAAGCCGCGGAATTCGACCGGGTCCAGCGTGATGCGGAGACCCGGGGCGCGGTCCCGCAAGGCGGCGACGACAGCCGCCGCATTCTCCGCGATGGCGAGCGCCGCCGGCGGCAGGGCCGCATCTTCCAGCGCCGCCAGCGCGCCATCGGCGGGGCCGGCGGCGGCGAGCAGCGCCGGCAGCAGCATCGCCGCCCCGCCGGCCTGCTGGGCGAGGCTGGTGACGGCGGCCATGTCCTTGCGGTCCAGCGCCCGCGCCAGGCGGCGGCGCGCATCGCCCTCGACGCCGGCGGCATCGAGCAAGGCCGGAGCCAGGCGCGGCAGGGTGATGTCGAGCGAGGCGTTGGCGATGCCGACGGCGGCCAGGGCCTCAGCCGCCACGGCCGCCACTTCGGCATCCGCCGCGGCGCTGTCGGCGCCGATCAACTCGATGCCGGCCTGGGGCAATTGCCGCGCCGGGGCGAGTTGCGTGCCATGCACACGCAGCACCTGCCCGGCATAGGACAGCCGCAGCGGCCGGGCGACACGGGCCAGCCGCGTGGCCGCGATGCGGGCGACCTGCGGCGTGGTATCGGCGCGCAGCCCCATCATCCGGTGGCTGACGGGGTCCATCAGCCGGAAGGTCTGGTCGGCGACGGCGGCACCGGACCCGGCGAGGAGGCTGTCCTCGAATTCCAGCAGCGGCGGCTTCACCCGTTCATAGCCATGGCGGGCGAAGACTTCCGCCAGCACCTCGACGAGCATCGCCTCGCGCTCCGCCTCGGGCGGCAGCACGTCGGCGAGGCCTGCGGGCAGCAAGGCGGGGTTGGGCGGGTCGTCGGTCATGGACCTGGGGGGCCTGTGTGGCCAGGGTGGGAACGGGCGGCGCGTGTGTGGCAGGGGGGGCGGCCCACCGCAACCCCTGCCCTGTTCATGGCTGCCCAAAACGCCACGCGTCGGGCGCGGCCCGAAGGCCTATCCGATGAAGATATCGAATTCCGCGCGCTGGCCGCCATCCACCGAGGACAGCCGCGCCATCAGCAGGGCGCGCTGATCCGACGCGACCCGGCGCAGCAGCATGTCCCTGTCATTGCCGGGCTCATCGGGAAAGTAGATCTGGGTGGTAAGGGCCGCACCGCCCTGGGCGGGGTGCGCGCGCAGATGGATGTGGCGCGTGCGGCCGGGGTAGAGGCCGGGGCGGATGGTGCGAAAGGCGTAGCGCCCGGCGCCATCGGCCACCGCGCGGCCATAGCCCTGGAAGCCGGCATCGCGCTGGGCAAGCCGGTCCTCCCGCGGATGCAGGTAGATGCCCTGGTCATCGGCCTGCCAGATCTCGACCCGCGCGCCGGGCATGGCGCTGCCATCGGCGGCGCGGACCAGGCCGGTCAGCAGCAGGGGCTGGCCCCGCGCCGGGCCGGGCTGGCCGATGACGCGCACCAGATCCGCATCCGCATCGGCGGGGATGGCCCGGGGGTAGTAGGGGCCTTCCATCTGCGCCGGGGTGCGGACCGACTGGGCGAGCACGGGAAGCGGCAGGAAGGCCGGCGCCAGCGCAAACAGCCGACGGCGGATCAAGGGCGTGGAGAGTGGCATGGTCTGTCCCATTGTTGCCGTGCATCATCAACACGGCGGACGTCCGTCCGTCCCGTGAATTAGCGTTACGAAACATGGCGGTAGAGACGCAGCCCCTTGGCCCTGCCCGGCCTTCGCCCCATGCTTTCCGGAGTACCGAAGGAAGCCCCCATGCGCCCCATCCTGCCGCTGCTCGGCCTGCTCGCCATCACTGCCTGCGCCGACCCGGCCGCACAGCATCTCGGCGGCTTCGGGGAGCCGATCCGCGGGGCGGCAACAGCGGCCCCCTTCGTGCTGTCTGATACCGCGGCGTTGCACGGCCAGCCCGCCCGTGCAGCGCGCGCGGCGGTCCAGATGGAAGTGCTGGCCAGCGGTTTCCGCAGTGACCCGCTCTACCGCCACAGTGCCTCCGGCGCCGTACTGAACGCCACGGCCCAGGGGCGCGACGAATTCCGCCGCGCCATCGGCATCGCCCCCGAGGCGCCGGCTGACTTGGTGATCGCCCAGCTGCGCGCGGCAGCGGCGGCGCTCGATGAAGGCAGCCCAGCCCAGGCGGAGGCCGCGCTGTCCGGGCCCGCCTTCCCCGTCGGCGGGGCGCAGGCCCTGGCGCGGCTGGCAAACCTGCCGCCCCTGCCCCGCGTGGCGGAAGCTGGCGGTATCGCCTACCGCGAAGTGGCGGGGCGAGGCGGCCGCCGGGGCTGATGCACCGGAGTTGAACGTTCCGCCATCGAAGGCTACAGGCCGGCGATGGCGGCGATCGCGGCACTCCCTGACGGTTTGGCTCATCCCGGGCGGGGTGGGCCTTGACGTTACCCGCTTCCCTGCCAGCGCGGGACCCGACCCGCCGCGCGACGCTCGCCCGCCCCACAAGGGCGCTGCGTGGCGTCGGCCTCAACACGGGAAAGCGCTCCCGCCTCGTCCTGCACCCGGCCCCGCCTGGCACCGGTATCCGCTTCCGCTGGCGGCGTTCCGAGCGCCATACCGACCAGGACGTCACAGCGGCGTGGCATCTGGCGCGGTTCGAGCCTTTCTGCAGCGCCATCGCCCTTGCGCCTGACAGCGGCATCGGCGAGCCCGCCCTGCTGCGGACACCGGAGCATTTGCTGGCGGCGCTGTTCGCACTGGGCATCGATGATGCGGTGGCAGAGATTGTTGGCGCGGCTGAGGTGCCGATCCTGGATGGCAGCGCCCTTCCCTGGTGCCGCTGCATCCTGGAAGCCGGGATCACACAAACCGATGTGCCGCGCCGGGTCGTGACACCCAGCCGCATGTTGCAGGTGATCCGCCCCGGCCGCGTCATTCGCGCGCAGCCGGCGGAGAGCCTGACCATGACGGTCACGCTCGAACTGCCGGGTTTCGGCAAGCTGGAATGGGCGGGCAATCCGCTCGGCGAGGCCTTCGTCACGGAACTCGCCGCCGCGCGCAGCTTCGGGCGGCTGCGCTGGGCCTTGCCGATCGCGCTTCTCTCGCGCTTCTACCGCCGCCCGGTGCTGCGCGGCGCCAGCCTGTTCAATATTGCGGCCCTGGTCGGCGGGCGCATCCTGGGCGGAGCCCGCCTGCCCGGGGAGCCGGTGCGACACCGCGCCCTGGACCTGCTGGGGGATCTCGCCTTCCTCAGCGCCCCACTGGCGGCTCGCATCACGGCGCGCCGGCCAACGCATGAAATGGCGCTGGAAATGGTCGGCTTGATCCTGGAGGACCAGGCGGAACAGGCGGCCCTCGGGTAAGGGCCGCCAGCCGGGGTCAGAAAGCCAGCGGCACCGCGTGCTTTACCAGCGGCAGGGCGCGCACGGCGGCCAGCACACTGGCGGGCATCGGGCCATCCAGCGCGACGAGGCAGATCGCATCACCGCCTGGAGCATTCCGCCCGAGGTGGAAGGTGGCGATGTTGATGCCGGCATCGGCCAGCGTCATGCCGAAATGGCCGATGAAGCCGGGCCGGTCCTCGTTCGTGACGTAGAGCATGTGGGCGGAGAATTCGGCCTCCACCGGGATGCCCTTGATCTCGACGAGACGGGGCTTGCCGGTGCCGACCAGCGTGCCGGCGACGCTGCGCGTCCAGCCCTCCGTTACGATGGTCACGCGCAGCAGCGTCGCGTAGTCGCCGCTGCGTTCATGCACGGTCTCCGCGACATCGATGCCGCGTTCCTTGGCCAGTGCCGGGGCGTTGACCATGTTGACCGCGCCCATCATCGGCGCCAGCACCCCGGCCAGTGCCGCCGCCGTCAGCGGCCGCCGGTTCAACTCCGACGCCGCGCCCTCATACTCCACGCGGATCGCCTTCACGGCATCGCCAGCGGAGGCGGTGAGCTGCCCCGCCAGCGCGCCGAGCAGCCGCGCCAGTTCCATATAGGGCTTGAGGCGGGGGGCTTCCTCCGCCGTCACGCTCGGCATGTTGATGGCGTTGGAGACGGCGCCGGACAGCAGAAAGTCGCTCATCTGCTCGGCGACCTGCAGGGCCACGTTCTCCTGCGCCTCGGCGGTCGCGGCGCCGAGATGCGGCGTGCAGACCACGTTCTCCAGCGTGAACAGCGGGCTGTCCGTCGCGGGCTCCGTCTCGAAGACATCGAGTGCTGCGCCGGCGAGGTGGCCGGATTGCAGCGCCTCGAAGAGGGCCACCTCATCCACCAAGCCGCCGCGCGCGCAGTTGATGACCCGCGCGCCCTTCTTCATGGCGAAAAGCCGCTCGCGGCTCAGGATGTTCTTCGTCTGCTCGGTGTAGGGCGCGTGGATCGTGATGATGTCGGCGCGCGCCACCAGCGCGTCCAGCTCCACCTTCTCCACGCCCAGTTCCAGCGCCCGCTTCTCACTGAGGAAGGGGTCGAAGGCGATGACCTTCATGTGCAGCCCGATCGCGCGATTGGCGACGATGGAGCCGATATTCCCGGCGCCGATCAGGCCGAGCGTCTTGCCCGAAAGCTCGACGCCCATGAAGCGGTTCTTCTCCCACTTCCCGGCCTTGGTGGAGGCCGAGGCCTCCGGGATCTGCCGGGCGAGGGCGAACATCATCGCGATGGCATGCTCGGCCGTGGTGATGGCGTTGCCATGGGGCGTGTTCATCACGACGACGCCGCGCGCCGTGGCGCTGGAGACATCGACATTGTCGACACCGATACCGGCGCGACCGACGACCTTGAGGCGCGGCGCCGCATCCAGCACTTCCCGCGTCACCTTGGTCGCGCTGCGGACTGCGAGGCCATCATACTGGCCGATGATCTCCCGCAGTTCCGCGGGCTTCAGGCCGGGCTTGAAATCGACCTCGATGCCGCGCGCCTTGAAGATGGCGATGGAGGCCGGGGAGAGCTTGTCGCTGATGAGAACCTTCGGTGCGGGCATCACGCGGCGGCCTTCTTGTGCTCGGCTTCGACACTGGCAAAAGCCCAGTCGAGCCACGGCAGCAGCGCCGCGATATCGCTGGTTTCCACCGTCGCACCGCCCCAGATGCGAAGGCCCGGCGGCGCATCGCGGTAATTGGCGGCATCGAGCGCGACGCCTTCCTTTTCCAGGATGGAAGACAGCTTCTTCGCGGCTTGCGCCTGCCCATCCGCGTCCAGCGCGGTGAACCAGGGGGCCACGATCTTCAGGCAGATGGAGGTGCAGGACCGCGTCGCCGCATCATCCGCCAGGAAGGCCGCCCAGGCGCTGGTGGCGACCCAGCCGGCGATGGCGGCGAGGTTCGCTTCCGACCGGGCGACCAGGCCCTTCAGCCCGCCCACGGATTCAGCCCAACGAAGCCCGTCGATCGCATCCTCGACCGCGAGCATGGAGGGGGTGTTGATCGTCTCGCCCTTGAAGATGCCCTCGTTGATCTTGCCGTCCTTGGTCATGCGGAAGATCTTCGGCATCGGCCAGGCCGGCTTGTAGGATTCAAGGCGGGCGACGGCGCGCGGGCTGAGCGCCAGCATGCCGTGCGCGGCTTCCCCGCCCAGGACCTTCTGCCAGGACCAGGTCACGACATCGAGTTTCGCCCAGTCCAGCTCCATCGCGAAGGCGGCGGAGGTGGCGTCGCAGATGGCGAGGCCTTCGCGGTCATCGGCGATGAAATCGGCGTTGGAGAGCCGGACCCCGCTGGTCGTGCCATTCCAGACGAAGACGAGATCGCGGCCAGGATCGACCTGGGCGAGATCGGGCAGCTTGCCATAGCCGGCCGAGAGAACCCGGACATCGGTCAGCCGAAGCTGCTTCGTCACATCCGTCGCCCAATCCTTCGAGAAGGATTCCCAGGCCAGGATATCGACGCCCTTCGGCCCGAGCAGCGACCACAGCGCCATCTCGACCGCGCCGGTATCGGAGGCCGGCACGATGCCGAGGCGCCAGTCCTTCGGCATGCCGAGCACGGATTTGGAAAGCTCGATCACGGCGGCCAGCTTCGCCTTGGGATCCTTCGCGCGGTGGCTGCGACCGAGCAGCGCGCCGTCGAGCGCGGCCAGCGACCAGCCCGGCCGCTTGGCGCAGGGGCCGGAGGAAAATCGGGGATTGGCGGGACGGATTTCCGGCTTGGCGGACATGGCAGAGGCTCCCTTCCAGAAGCAGATGCGCCCCGGTGGGGGGGCGTGGCCCGCGCCTTCCGTATACCGGACCTGCCCGGGAAACAAGCCGGGACTGCCTTCCGATCGGGATTGATCCGCGCAGTGCCGGCATGGTGTTTGCCCGGCACGGGGTTTGCGTGGCTCAATGCAGCCGCCACGCTGGAGCCCCGCCAATGAACCGCCTCGCCCGCCGAACTGCCCTGACTTTGCCCGCTCTGCTCGCCGCACCGCATCTCGCGCGGGCACAGGGCCGCGCCATCACCCTGATCTGTCCCTTCGGCCCGGGGACGAATGTCGATCAGAT
>CANJXD010000323.1 GCA_947478535.1 Acetobacteraceae bacterium | reverse complement strand
GTGCGCTGCCCACCTGGCAATCCTCCTGGCGGGCGGTGCAGGCGCATGACGCTGTCCGTATCAGGGGCGTGGCCCAGACCATGGTGATTGGCACGCCCACCGTCGGGCAGGCGCGCGACTGGCCCGCCCAGGGATGCTTCCAGATCGGCGCCAGCCCGGACGGCGACGTGACCTGCGATCTCCGCGGCGATGCCGGCGAGGGCTATGTCGAGACCACCGCCGGCGTGCTGCGCCGACTGCTGCAGACCCTCGGGCCAGGCTTTGGCGCCACGGAATTCGACACTGACGCCTGGACGCTGGCGGATGCTGATCTGCCGGGAGCCATTGGCCTCTACCAAGGCGCGACACCGACCACGGCGCTGGCAGCCGCCGAGACCGTGCTGGCAGGGTGCGGCGCCATCCTCGCGGGCGACCGCACCGGCCGCCTGCGCCTCTCCGACCCTCTGGCGCGCGACCCCATGCCGCAATTCGACATCCCCGCCCCCTGGATCGTCGAATGCCGTCCCGTCGCCCTGCCGGCGGCCTTTCAGCCACCGCCGCGTGTCGTCGAGGTCGCCTGGGGCCGCAACTGGTCGCCGCTCTCCAACATGGCCGGCAGCGTCCCGGCGGCCGACCGCCAGCGGCTCGAGGCGGCGCAATCCATCGCCCGCGCCGAGAGCGCGCTGGTCACCAGCCGCGTCGCCCAGCAGCGCGGCCTGGCGCTCCCCGGCCTCTACGCCACCGAGGCCGCCGCCGCGCTGCGGGCCGCGCGCTGGCGCGACTGGATCGAGCGCGGGCCGCGGCTCGTGGCCGTCACCACCGACCGCTATCTCGGCCAGATCGAGATCGGCCAGATCGGCCGCATCGCCTACCCAGCCTATGGCCTGGACGCCGGTCTCTCCGGCGTCGTCGTAGGCTGGCGCGAGGCGCTGGCCGGGCGGCGCGTCGAAATCATCCTTGCAGGATCCGACTGATGCCCGGCGCCTTCCTCTACGACGAGCGCGTCCGCGACGCCGTCGCACTCACAGCCCTGACGCCGACCGCGGCCGGCATGCCTGTCGCCAACCTGCGCGACCCGCAGCCCCGACTGCGCGCGCGTTTCACCGGCGGGGCGGCGTCCATCCTGGTGGACTTCGGGACCGCGACGCAGGTGGAGGCCGTGGCACTGATTTCCACCAACCTCACGACCAACGCCACCGCGCGCTGGCGGCTCGGGACGCTGGAGGCCCTGATCGAGGCCTCCCCGTTGGTCGGGCTCGACTTCGTCGCCGCCACGCCGTCGGCCATGACCGGCTGGTCCGGCACGCGCGGCGGCGCCGGGACCGGCGAGGCGACGTTCTTTAACGCGGCCGGGGACTTGGCCGTCGCGACCGGCTCGGAATGGCGCATCGCGCACGACCCGGTAACGCTCACCCGCCTTGGCCTGCTGGTCGAGCCGGCGCGCACCAACGGCGTACGCAACCCGCGCGGCGCAGGGGCCGTCGCCGGAAACCCCGGCACGGCCCCGACCAACTGGGCCATCGGCGGGGCCAACGGCATCGCGGCGCAGATCGCGGGCCTTGGCACCGAGAACGGCATGCCCTACGTCGCCCTGCGCTTTACCGGGACCGTCCCCTCCGGCACCGGCAGCGGCACCGTCTGGTTCGAGACCGCCACCGCCATCGCCGGCGTGAACGGCGACAGCTTCGCCCATTCCTACTTCGCCAAGCTGGAGGCCGTGGCCGCCGGCGGCATCGCCACGCACCAGGCGGGGATCGCCGAGCTGACCAGCACCGCGACGTTGGTGCGGCAGGGCTTGGAGAACCAGGCGGTCCCGGGCACGGGGCGGCTCGCGGCGCAACGCGCGGTGCAGGTGATGACCCTCTCAGGTGGCGCCACAGTTGCGCGGATCCGGCCCTTTGCGGTCTTCAGCTTCAACGCCGGCACCCACGACGTCACCATCCGCGTCGCGCTGCCCCAGCTCGAGCTAGGCACCTTCCCGACCATGCCCGTCCTGCCCGCCGCGGGGGCACCAGCGGCGGCGACGCGGGCGGTGGATGGCGGCTCACTCACCGTGGCGGTCTCCGGCGCCGTGACACTGCATGCCGAGCAGGTCACCACCGCCACCGCGGCCACGGGCTTTGTCGGTCATATCAGCCTCGACAACGGCAGCAACGTCGATGCCGTCCAACTCCGCGTCACCGGCGCCAGCACGACCAGCGTCAGCCTGGCCCATCGCGTTGTCCGCTCCAATGCGACCCAGTTCCAGCAGACCGTGGCGCGCATCACCGGCGTCGCGACGCGGGGCACGATTGCCGCGGCGACCAACGATGCGGCCGTGGCCGAGAACGGCACCCTACTGGGGTCGTCGGCTTCCGTCGTGATGCCGACGCTGAACCGGCTCAACATCACCGCCGGCGAGCGGGTGGTCTTCTATCGGGCGATCCGGGTCTACGCGGCCCGGCTCACCAACGGCCAGGTCACGGCACTGTCCGGCACCGGCTCCTCCATCGACGCGGCGGCGATCGCGCATGACAGCGGCACCCTGCCGGCGAACACTGGCGACGAGGCCAACGGCAGCGTCGTCTTGCTGCGGAGCGGCGCCGCGACGGCGCGCTACCTGATGGTGGACGTGGCCGACGCCTCGCTGCCGGTCATCGACATCGGCATCCTCGCCGCGGGGCCCCTCTGGCGCCTGGCGCGGGGCATGGCCTACGGCGTGCGCGAGGGGCGCGTCGTGCTCGATCAGCGCGACCGCAACCCGCTCACCGGTGCCGAGTTCGTCGTGCCCGCGCTCGCCAACCCGCGCTTTGCGGGCTTCACGCTGCCGGCCATGTCGCGCGCCGAGGCGACGGACGCGCACCGGGATCTCGTGCGGCGCCTCGGCGCAGCGCGGGACGCGCTCTGGATCCCGGAGACCGGGGACACGCGCGCGGAGACCAACCGACGCGCGATCTGGGGCGCGGTGAACCAGCCCGGCGAAGAAGCCGCCTCCGCGCGCGGGAGCTTCCCGCTGCTGAACCGGGCATTTCGGATCGTTGAGCGGCTGTAGGCAATAGAGGACCGAACAATGAGCGAGGATGATGTCGCGGCGAGGCTCGCCGTGCATGAGGCGGTCTGCGCCGAACGCTGGAAGCAGGCCAACGACCGGCTCGGCAGGATCGAAATGGTGCTGGCTGCCATTGTCCTGTTGCTGCTGGTCGGCGAGGGCAGCGTCGTCGCGGTGCTGCGGCGGCTAATCGGTGGATAGGCGTGCCCAGCATCTCTGCCGCACTGGGCACGCCGCATCCCTCTCGGCCAGCCCTATGTCGGCCGGCCTGGTGGGCACCAGCGGGTTCACCGCCCGAACCGCCCTGGGTTTGACAGGCAGATCGGCGTCGATGCGTTGCAATGGATTGGGGCTCGCCCCGCATCAGCATCGATCAGAGAAGCGGTCGTAGGCGTCAATTCGGCGCGGCGAAATGTCGACATCTCGCTGATAGATTTCCGTCTTCAGGAAGGCCAATTCAGCTTCTCGCGCTGAATCCTCAACATCGATGTACCAAGCCCGTGGCGAACCATTGCCATCCCCGTTCCATCGGTAACCGCGGGCCTTGAGAATGTCCTTGAAGTCGAACGGGCTGTTCTCCGCCCATATGCGCCACGAAGGCGTCCGTGCCCGCTGGAGTAATTGCGCGAGCGCGGTGGTGCCGCTGCTCAGCAGCGGGCGGGCCAGCAATTCGATTGCCGCAAGGCAGTCGTGGACAGCCCGATGCTTGTCGTAGAAAAACCCCGACGCCTGCGCGAGATATCCGAGCTTTGTGCCCTCGTAGCCAGCTTCAGCCCAGGCAACCTGCGTCATGGAACAGCCCCACGGTTTCGTGACAAAGCCAGGACAAAAGCGTTCCAGAAATCGCCGATCGAACGAAGCATTGTGCGCGATGACCAAGGCGGCCGGCGCGATGAAGGCCTCCACGACGGCAGGGTCGATCACCTTTCCTGCAACCATCTCGTCGGTAATGCCGGTGATCGCGGTAATTTCATCGGGGATGCTCTCGGAGGGTTGGCGCAACTCATTGAAAGCTTCGCCGAGCTCGAAGATCTGCCCATCAAGGCCATAGGTGAATGGGACCATCGCGAGTTCGATGATCTCGTTGCAGCCCGCATCTAGGCCCGTCGTCTCGACATCGACCATAAGGCCTATGCGCGTCGGTGTTCCCTCTGCAGGGAGGACAGCGTGCCAAGGGCCCAAGCGCCTCAAGACCCTATACTCCCCGGTTTTTTCCAGAGTGGCAGCCATGGTTTCGAGCTCAAACTTGGGCGCGGATCTGGTCGATCGGACGTTTGCGCTGGCAGGCTTGCCGAGATGCGGCGATTTGGTTGGAAAAGGAGTTTCGATCTGATCGATCAGCGCACTTTTCCCCAACAGACCAAGGCGATTCGCCAAGGCTACCACACCGCCGCCTGTCCATGGCTTGCCAGAGTTCGTGAGCGTGTTGCCGGCGTTGAGAAGCGCGGCCACCATATCCGGCGAGGGCTTGTCTTTCAGCAAGAATTCGAGCTTGGTCTTTAGCAATGCAAGCCGGTGAGAATTACCCTGCGCCTGCATAAGCCATCCTGCAGGTAACTCGCTTGCCGGCAACTTGCCGTCGGGGAATTTTACAGGGGCTGGCGGGTCCGGCAGGTCAACGTATTCGCGGCCCTTTCTGCGGACGCCCGACCGTAAGCCGAGCACATCTTTCCACCTACGCTCGGGGCCTTCGGTGGAGCTTTGATTGAAGCGCGATGTCTTCTTATACACGCGCGTCTCCCTTCACCGAGAATTCGGCCGGCCTGCGGTCCGGGTCGTTAGCATCCCGCATTAGCCTCTGTTTCCGCTAGCACACAGACGGCTGCGCCACCTCACCACTCACAGGCCGATGGCCATTGCGGCGGCGTCAAGCTTAGAGTCGAGCGACTTGCCCATGAGCGTGCGGACGAGGCGCGCCGCGCTACCGCCAAGGATCATGCGGGCCAGCCGTGCAGCGCTACGGTTCGACGGCCCTGCAGCGCGCGCCAGCAGTCCAACAACTGCGATGGCAGGCGCTATCCCCAGCTCGGCGGCGAGGGCCAACACCTCCGGTCGGCCCGCAGCGAAGCGCAGGAGGTCGGCGGTTGAGGCAGACAAACCAGAGAAATCACCGCGCCGCAACGCCTCTGGATCGGCCGACCAGTCCATCGATTTTGCCGTCTGGCGGAGCATCGTCGAGGCATTGCTGACGGCGAGCGGAGGCACAGAAAACCGCGGCATGGAACCGTCGCGTATCATTTTTTTCGCTGACCGGGCTTGCCTCCCAAGCGCCTCGCTCTGTCTGCGCATGAACAAGGCCGTCGACGTCTGGTCGCCTAGCGGCATGCATGCAGCCAATGCTAAGTCACTCGAGGTTCGCGGCGTCATCGTCGCTACTTTGCGCTGCGCCGGAATTCCGTTCTGCGCTGCTCCCACTTCGTCGACCAGCACGAGGCTGGTCAGATGGCAGACGATCCTCTCCGCTTCGGCCAGCGTGGCCGCATCGCTTTCCTCCATGCGGGAGAGTGCGAGCATTGCCGCCGCAGCAGCGACTGACCGGGACGGCACATCCATCCCGGATGGATGGGCTTCGGACCACCTCGCGCGGATCAGCATTCCGCCAAGCACGGCCTCCACCTCCTGCGGTCGCCCCCCGATCGGCGGTGCTGGCGCATGAGCCATGCGCATTGCGGAAACCGCTTGACGAACCAGTTCACCCGCCTCCAATCCTGCAGCGATCAGGATTTGTCCGCCGGTCAGAGCCGCCAAATGCCCGACATTGGCCTCAAGACTGTCCTCGCCGATCAGGAGCACGTGAAAGCGTCGGCCGCTCCGAGCTGCTGTCTGAATGTCGAGAGCGTGGCTCTTGCCGTCGGTAATGAGCAGAATTTCGCGCGGCGCGTGGTTCGCCAGCACGCGATGGATGGCTCGCCCAATCTCAGTGCCACCTCGTGGTGCTCCAAGTCGACCGATTGCGTCCAGGAAGCTGGTGCCTGGCACCGGCTCGGCGTCGTTGTCGAACTGCCAGAGATCGACGCGATCACCAGTAGAGACGAGGACCGCGGCCTCGATCATGCCGGCGACCAACACCTGGTGCTTCGTGCGCGAATGCCCGCCCCTCGCATCACTCCTTTGAACAGCAAGGCCGGCGACCGGGCTATCCATGGAACCTGAGCGATCGACCAGAATAGCGACGTCCAAAGGCAGGAAGCCCGGCGGCGCAGGCTCAATATCCAGCGTCACCCAGCGTCCATCTGCTGCCTGGCCGTATATGCGATGCGGCTGCCAGCCGTTGATCAGGATGCGGATAGGCGCATCAAGCCGGACGCAAGCCCGCCCATTCCGCAGGACGCCGCCCACCAGCCCGGGTGCGCCACGGTCGCAGACCACCTCCAGGTCGGCTTCCTGCAACGCAGCGTCGTTCAGCAGGTCATCGCTGTCGGCAAGCGGCGAGCGGCCATAAATGTCGCCCACAGAAACAGGGATATGCAGCATCGCCCCGCCGGGCGCAGCCGAGAGCGGTACGGTCCAGGTGCTGACGATCGCGACCACCTGGCCCGGCGCTACATGGCCCACGGAAAGCTGGTGAACGCCTCGAAGAATCTCCTCATGCAGTACCGTCGTCTTGCCGCGGTCGAGCGCGTCTTCATAGGTCTCCCGTAATTGCTCACCCCCATCCGTTGTAATTTGGCTTGACACGGTCACGGCTGGTTCGATTCACCGGCGTGTGTGGACCGCGCAACCCTTCTCACGCTCTCGCGCGATGACCTGATTGCCCTGCTCGAAGCGCAGGCGCAGCAGATCGCC
>CANJXD010000322.1 GCA_947478535.1 Acetobacteraceae bacterium | reverse complement strand
TGGCCGGGCTGACCCACGCGCCCCGCGGTCTTTCCTTCGAATTCACCACCATCCAGCGGGACGTGGCGGGGCAGTGCCTGCACCGGCTTTCCGCACTCGGCTACCGCGCCTTCAATGCCTGCCTGGGGGAGGGCATGCGCTTCGCCCACCCCGGCCCGGTCGATGCGGCGGCGATGGCGGCCTGGATCGCGGCGCTGCCGCATGCCGCGAATTCGGGCGATGTCTATGCGAGCCTGGATCCGGAAAGGCTTTTGGCGTGACGCTATTCGCCTTCCTGCAGCATCTCGGCTTCGCGGGGGTGCTTGCGCTTTTCTCGGCGGCCGTGGTCCGGCTGATGATCGCCTTCCCGATCCTGGATCATCCGAATGCCCGCAGCGCGCATGTGCGGCCGACGCCGCGCGGCGGCGGGCTCGGCGTGGTCATCGCCTTCACGGCGGGGATGCTGGTGCTTTACCTCGTGGCGGATTTCGCGCGGGTCGCCGAACCGCAATTCATCGGCGTGATCCTGGCGGCACTCGCCATCGCCGGCGTGGCGCTGGCCGATGATGTGCGGGACCTGTCGGCGCGGCTGCGGCTGGCGGCGCAGGCCGGGGCGGCGCTGGTGGCGGTGGCCAGCGGGCTCGTCGTGCACCGGCTGGCGCTGCCGTGGTTCGGCGTGGTCGATCTCGGCTGGGTCGGCTTGGTGCTGACGCTGATCTGGATCGTCGGCTGCACGAATGCGGTGAATTTCATGGATGGGCTGGACGGGCTGGTCGGCGGCACGCTGCTGATCGCCGCCGCCGCGCTGGCGCTGGTGGCGGCCTTGCAGGGTGGCTGGTTCGTCTATGCGGCGGCGCTGTTCCTGGCGGCGGGCTTTCTCGGGTTTCTGCCTTTCAACCTGCACCGCGCGCGCATCTTCATGGGCGATGTCGGCAGCCAGTTCGCGGGCTTCACCATGGCGGTGCTGGCCGTTGCCTCATCGCGCTTCGATGGGCAGCAGGTCTCCTTCCTCATCGTGCCGCTGCTCATGTTCGGGCTGCTGTTCGATGCGACCTTCACCCTCGCCCGTCGCGCGCTGATGCGGGAGAAGCTGGCGGAGGGGCACCGCACCCACCTGTACCAGCTTGCCCAGCGCAGCGGCATGGGCGTGCGCGCCATCGCCGCACTGCACTGGGGCTTCGCGCTGTTCCAGGCCGGGCTGGCGCTGGCCTTCCTGTGGTTGACGCCGCCCTTGAAGCCGCTGGTGGTGCTGCCGGCGCTGGCCCTGCAACTCGGCTGGGTCGCCTATGTCACAAGGCGGATGGCCGCCGCCGGGATCGGCTGGAAATAGCCGTCAGGACGCGGTGATGCCGGCGCTGCGGACGGCGCTGGCCCAGAAGGCCAGGTTCTCCTCCACGAAGCTGGTCATGGCGGGCACGTCCAGCACCTGGGATTCCAGGCCGAGGTCCCGGTATTTCCCCAGCAAATCCGGCTGCGCCAGCGCCTCCGCCAAGGCACGGTTGAGGCGCTCCGTCACCGCCGCCGGCATCCCCGCCGGGCCGGCCAGGCCGAACCAGTTTTCCACCACCACCTTCGGCATGCCGGATTCGATGAAGGTCGGCACATCCGGCATCGAGGCGAGCCGGGTGCGGGAGGTGACGGCGATGGCGCGCAGCAGGCCCGCGCGGATATGCGGCGCGGCGGAGGGCAGGCTGTCGCACATCGCCGGAACCTCCCCCGCGATGACCGCCTGAAGCGCCGGGCCGGCGCCGCGATAGGGGACATGGACGATATCGATCCCGGCCTCGGCCTTCATCACCTCCCCCATCAGGTGGTTGGAGGAGCCGATGCCGGAGGTCGCGTAGTTCAGCGCGCCGGGGCGGCGCTTCGCCTCCGCGATGAAGCCGGCGAGGTCCCGTGCCGGGAAGGCGGGGTGCACCACCAGCACGGAATGGAACACGCCGAGCATGCCGATATGGGTGAAATCCCGCATCGCGTCATAGCCGGGATTGGCGACGACGGCGGGGACGATGCCGTGCGAGCCGACGGAGGAAACAACGAGCGAATAGCCATCCGGCGCCATGCGGGAGACCGCCTGGCTGCCGATGCCGCCCGAGGCGCCACCGCGATTTTCCACCACCACCGGCTGCCCTAGCGCGGCCTGCAACTTCTCCGCCACCAGGCGCCCCGTGAGGTCCGTCGATCCCCCCGGCGGGAAGGGCACGACGAGGCGCAGCGTACGGTTCGGAAAGGCCCCCTGCGCGCGCGCCGCGAAAGGCGTGAGCGCGGAGGCGAGGGAAGCGGCGGTGAGCGCCACGCGGCGGGTGATGGTCATGGGCTTTTCCTGTCTCGTCCTGTTGCCTCAGCGGCGGCGCAGGATCTGTTCCTTGACGAACTGGTCGCCATGGATGGCGGTCACGTCGATCTCGTCCGCGAGATAGACGATGCGGCCTTCCAACGTTTCCGGCAGCTTCGCGGCGGAAGGGCTGTGGGTGGCGATGATGTGCAGCACGGATAGCGGCACGCCATGCTGGGCGGCCAGGCGCGCGGCTTCGAAAGCGTGCGGCATAGCGCGGCCGAGCGGCGTCTTCTCGATCCCACCGCCGTCCTTCGGCCGATATTCCACCAGCTTCGAGGCATCCTGCAGCAGGCACGCGGCGATCAGCACATCGCGGTCGATCACCGTGCCGTGGAACTTCTGCAACACATCGGCGATGGCGAGCGCGAGGGCCGTGACGCTGCGGGTATGCGGCACGTTGGGATAGGCGATTTCGCCGGAAGTCGGCACTGATGCCAGATCGGGAAAGCTCGATTGCGCCCAGAGGTCGCGCCACACCGCGCGCACCTTCTCGGCGAGGGACGCGTCGCTGATCGCGGCGACTTCCGGGAAATAGGCATCGAGGTCGAGAGGCGGGCGCGGCGTGTCGGTCATGGCGTGGAGGCTAGTCCCGCGACAAGTGGGTGGACAAGCGGGCGTTGCCGGATGATCGCCTGCGGCGCATCTTCGGCGGACGGAGGATGCGGATGAACCACGAGGATCGTTTCCCCAATCTGCCCCTGCCACAGCGGCCGCGGCTGCAATGGCCGAATGGCGCGCGCATCGCGCTGTGGGTGGTGCCGAATGTCGAGCACTACGAATTCCTGCCGCCGGTCGGTGCGAAGCGCGACCCCTGGCCGCGCACGCCGCATCCCGACATCCTTGGCTATGGCACGCGGGATTATGGCAATCGCGTCGGCTTCTGGCGGCTGGCGGAGATGATGGACCGGCTGAAGATCCGCTGCACCGTGAGCCTCGGTGTCGCGGCGTTCGAGCATTACCCGGAGGTGATGCGCGGCTGCCTCGACCGTGGCTGGGACATCATGTGCCATGGCATCTACAACACGCGCTACCTGTGGGACGTGCCGGAGGATGAGGAACGCGCCTATATCCGCGATTGCGTCGAGAGCTACGCCCGCGTCACCGGCGGCGGCAGCATGGCGGGGTGGCTGAGCCCGGCGCTGTCGCACACGCTGAACACGCCGGACCTCGTCGCCGAAGCCGGGTTCAAATACTTCTGCGACGTCGTGCATGACGAACAGCCCTGGCCGATCCGCACCCGCGGTGGGGAGACGATGATCTCCCTGCCCTACACCGTCGATCTCAATGACGCCGTGACCAATCGCGCGGGCTGGGAAGCCCCCGATTTCTGCCGCATGGCGCGGGAGAGTTTCGCGCGGCTCTACGCCGATGGCGCGGATCAGGGGCGCGTCATGTGCCTCGCGGTGCATCCCTACAATATGGGCCAGCCGCATCGGGCGCGGCACCTGGAGGAAACGCTCGCCTGGATGCTGGGGCATGAGGGCGTGTGGCAGGCGACCGGGGCCGAGATCGCCGACTGGTATCTGGCGAACCATCATCCAAAAATCATCGCCGCGCTGGAGGGTCGCTGACATGGCGGGACTGCGCCAGCCGGGCATGGACCATGACCTCTATCCCTACGCGCCCCTGCCGCAACGCGCCGCGCTGCGCTGGCCGGGTGAAGCGGGACTGGCCTTCGCCCCGCTGCTGTATCTCGAACACTGGGAACTGCTCGCTGAGCCCGGCACGAAGCGCATCGCCGGCGCGCAGGGGCCGTGGGGCAACCTGTCGCCGGATTGGCGCAGCTTCACCTATCGGGACTATGGCAACCGCATCGGCATCTGGCGCGTGCTGGAAGCGCTGGCCAAGCGCGGCCTGCGCGCGACGGTGGCGATGGGCAGCGCTGCGGCGGCGCGCCATCCCGCGGTGGTGGACGCCATCGTCGCGGCGGGGCATGAAGTGGCAGCCCATCCCAGCCACGCCACGCACATCCATGCGAGCCACATGACCGAGGATGAGGAACGCGCCGCCATCGCCGCCGCGATCGAGGCGGTGCAGCGCGCCACCGGCACGCGGCCACGCGGCTGGATCGCGCAGGATTTTTCAGAATCCCCGCGCAGCGCGCAACTCGCTGCGGAAGCGGGGCTGGAATGGCTGGCGGATTGGCCGAATGACGAACAGCCCTACCGGCTCAACACCACGCCCGGCATCCTGTCCATCCCCGTGCTGGCGGAGCTGGATGACGCGCAGATGATGTGGTCGAAGCTGATCCCCGCCTGGGAATGGCCGCCACTGGTCGGTGAGGCGGCGGCGCGGCTCACGGCGGATGCGGCGGGCGGCGCGGGGCGGTGCCTGGTGCTCGGCCTGCATCCCTGGCTTGTCGGCCAGCCGCACCGCATCGGGCACCTCGAAGCGGCGCTGGATGCGGTGCTGGCGGTGCGGCCGTGGTGCGCGACGCTGACGGAAATCGCCAGCGCCGCGGCGCCGCAACTCAACCCAGGTTGAGCGTCGGGATCAGCGCCCGGTAGATCTCCCGGTCCCGCCGCAGGGCGGCGGCGAAATCCTCGGGCGGCAGGAACCCCGGGGTGACGCGGGCGCGCGTCGCGAATTCGCGGAATTCGGGACCGGCCACGGCGGCGCGCACGGCCTCCACCCAAGCGGCGCTGGTGGCGGCCGGCACGCCGCGCGGCGCGAACAGGCCGATATCGACGCTCTGCACGAGATCGACGCCGGATTCGCGCAGCGTCGGCAGATCGGGCGCCAGCGGGTTGCGCGTGGCGCCGAACTGCACCAGCGGCCGCAGCCTGCCATCCGCCGCGGCGGGCAGGATCGCGACCGGCAGGCCGATGACGAAATCGGCATGGCCGCCAAGCACCGCCGTCATCGCCGGGGCCAGGCCCTGGAAGGGCGCGTGCAGGATCTTCACCCCGGCCACGCGGGCCATCGCCTCCCCGGCCAGGTGCACGGCGGTGCCGGCGCCGGAGCTCGCGAAGACCACCTTTTCCGGATTGGCGCGGGCATGGGCCAGCATCTCCGCGAAGCTGCGATACGGCGCATCGGGGCGGGCGGCGAGGATGTGGGTGTTCTCCGTCACCCGGCAGAGCGGCACCAGATCCTCGAAGGCGTAGTTCGGGTTGGGCAGCAGCGGCAGGACGGTGGCGACGGCGCCGGCGGCATAGAGCAGCGTGCGCCCATCCGGCCGCGCCTGCGCCACGGCGCGGGCGCCGATGGCACCCCCCGCGCCGGCTCGGTTATCGACCACGACCGCCTGCCCCAGCGCCGTGCGCAGGAGGGGTGCCAGGGCACGCACTTCCTGGTCCGTCACGCCCGGGGCGTAGGGCACGATGATGGTCGCATTGCCGTCCAGTGCCTGCGCGCCGGCATTGCGCGAAGCGGCAGCCAGCATTGCCAGAATCAGCGCACCGCGCCTGCCGATCTCCATCGTCTATCCTCCCGCTCTTCCGCGATGGAGGGAGGATGCTACGCTGCCGGACAGACGGCAACGCCCTGGTGCCGTGTACGGCAACGCTCCGCAGGATCACGCCCATGAAGAAGACCGCGCGCATGCGCCAGTTGCTGGCGGGGGATGAGGTCGTCGTCTCCCCCGGCGTGTATGATGGCTACAGCCTGCGCCTCGCGCAGCGCGCCGGCTTCCATACCGCCAGCACGAGCGGCGCCGGCATCGCCAATGCGCGGCTTGGCGTGCAGGACACCGGCATGATGTCGCTGCATGAGAATGTCGATGCCTGCCGCGCCATGGCGGCGAGCGTCGATATCCCGCTGATGGCGGATGCCGATACCGGCTATGGCAATGCCGTCACGGTCTATGGCGTGGTGCGGATGTTTGAGGATGCCGGCGTCGTCGGCATCAATATCGAGGACCAGGAATTCCCCAAGCGCTGCGGCCACATGAAGGGGAAGGAACTGATCCACCCGCGGGAGATGGCGAAGAAGATCGAGGCCGCGGTGAAGGGCCGTCGCGACCCCGATTTCATCATCAACGCGCGGACCGACGGGATCGCCGTGGAAGGGATCGAGGGTGCGATCGAGCGCGCGAAGATCTACGCCGCCGCCGGGGCCGACATGATCTTCCCCGACACGGTGCGGGGTGAGGATGACATCAAGCGGCTCTGCGATGCCGTGTCGATCCCGATCAGCATCAATATCGGCTTCGGCATCCGCAACCGTCCGACGACGCCGCTGATCCCGATCCGGCGCCTGAAGGAGCTCGGCGTGAAGCGCGTCAGCGTGCCGCGCATGCTGCCGGCCGCCGCGCTGAAGGCGATGGAGAATGCGCTGGCCCTGCTGCGCCACACGCTGGAGACGGGGGAGGTGGTGGACCGGCCTGACCTGCTGTTCTCCATCGACGACATCAAGACGCTGATGGATTATGAGTCGCTGGAGAAGCTGGAAGACGAGTTGCTGCTGCCGGAACAGCTGTATCGCAAATACCAGGCCGAGAAGGCGAGGATCTGACCATGTCGCACGCGATTCCCCGTCGTGCCGCGCTCGCCCTTCCCGGGCTGGTTC
>CANJXD010000321.1 GCA_947478535.1 Acetobacteraceae bacterium | reverse complement strand
TCCGCCGCTTCATCGGGGCCGACGTTGCGCGGCGTGGCGGTGTAGCCGGCGGGCAGGACCTGGATGGAGTAGTCGCCAGGGGTCAGGCCCGTGAACTGATAGACGCCATCCGCGCCTGTGACGGTGGAGGTGACGGTGTTGCCGAGCCCATCGAGCAGCAGCACGGTGGCGCCGACGAGACCCGTCGCGCCATCGTTCTGCAAGCCATCGCCGTTGATGTCTTCCCACACCCGGTCGCCGATGCTGGCGAGCTGGTAGAAGCCGGCATCGACGTTCCGCAGGTTCTGGCCATTGGCCAGGGTGTAGATGCCGGTGATGCCGCTGCCCTGGTTCGCGTCGCTGTCGGTGGTCTCGATGCCGACATCGGTGAGCGTGCGCTCATTGCCGCCGACCTCGTCGAAGCGGACGCGGTAGCTGCCGGGGATCAGGTCGTCGAACAGGTAGCTGCCATCGGGCCCAGTCACGGCGGTGAAGCCAGCCAGCGTGCCATCGGCCTTCAGCAGCGTGACCGGGATGCCGGCCAGCACCGTGTCGCCGGCTTCCCGCACGCCGTCGCCATCGACATCGCGGAAGGCAATGCCGCCGAGCGAGGCCCGCACGACGGTTATCGCCTCATTCTCGCTGACCGTGGTGGAGGAGGAGCCGGGCGTCACGCCATAGGGGTTGGCGGGGGCGGAGGACACCACCTGGCCGACATTGGTCAGCACCGTGTTGGCGCCGTTGCCGGAGATGTCGGCCACCCGCGCGACGACGCGGAACACCACCTGGTCGGCAGTGTTGGACATGTTGTCCCAGGGGTTGGAGATATCACCCAGGTTGAAGGACAGCGTCCGGGTGCCGGCATCATAGACACCATCGGCACCGATGCTGAGTGCCGAGCCGGTGATGCCACCGAGCGAGACCAGCTCGCTATCGACGAAGTCGAGTCCGGTCGGCAGAACATCCCGCAGCACGATGCGCTGGTTGCCCTCGCCGAGCGTCGCGGTGACCAGGAAGGTCACGTCCTCACCGATGCCGACGGCGCTGCCGATTGTGCCGAGGAGGGAGGTGCTCTCCAGCGTCTTGACGACGGTGTTGACGATATCGACGCCGACCGTCGCGGGATCGCTTTCGGTCTGGGACACGCCGAGCACGGGGGCGGAGCTGTAGCTGACCTGCGCGGTGTTGAGGATGGACTGGCCATCCACGACATTCGCCGCGAGCCGCGCCTGGTAGCTGATGGTGATCGGCGCGGCGCCCAGCAGATACTGGCTGAGCGAATAGCTGATGTTGCCGCCGCTTTCGCTGATGATGCCGGCCGAGGCGGTGGCGGTGCCCGCCAGCAGGCTGACGCCCGCCGGCAGCAGGTCCGTGAGGTTCACGAGATAGGCGGGGGAGGTACTGCCCGCGGCATGCGTCAGCGTGATCGTGTAGGTGACGACATTGCCGGCATCGCCGATGCCCGGCGCCGCATCCTTGACGATGACGAGGTCCGGGCGGACCACGTCGATCTTCGCATCGTCGGTGACGGTGGCGAGGCCCGGCTTGCCGCCACCGGGGGCATAGGTTTCCGCTGACGCCGTATTGGTCAGCGTGCTGCCCGCGGTCGCGGTGGTGGCGACGCGGCCGGTCACCAGGATGGTGACAGTGTCGCCGGCATCGCGGTCATTGTCGCCGGCATTGACGACGGTGCCGAAATCGAAGCTGTAGGCGCCGCCGGAAATCGTCGTCGCCGCCGCGCCCACGCTGAGCGAGGAGCCGGTGATGGTGGCGCCGATGCTCTCGACGCTGGCGCTTTCGAAGATAAGGCCGGCGGGCAGGTTGTCGGAGACCACCAGGCGTTGCGTGCCCTCCCCCACCGTGACGGTGAGGCGATAGGTCACGGTCTCGCCCGGGGCGGCGTCCGGGTTGGCGGCGTTGACGAAGGTGCTGGCGGTATTCGCATCCCCCGTCGCGATGACCGACTTGTCGATGGTGGGCGCGAGCGCCACGCTGCGGGTTTCGGTATCCTGCGTGGTGTAGGATCGGCTGGCGAGATCCTCGGCCGCGGTCGGGTTCAGCGGATCGACGGGGTCCGCGGGCTTGGTGTCGTAGGTGAGGCGGGCGGTGTTGGACAACACCTGCGCCGGGGTCACGCTGTCGAGCAGCCGCGCCTGGTAGGTGATGGTGATGGCGCCTGCGCCGAGCAGATGCTGGGAGGCGGTCCAGGAAATGGCGTTGCCGGCGCTGCTGGCGGTACCGGCGCTGGCGACCAGCGTGCCGCCGACCAGTTCCATCCCGGCCGGGATGAGGTCGGACAGCGCCAGGTCATAGGCCGGCGCGTCGCTGTCCGCGGCATGGGTGACGCGCAGGTTGATGCCGCCCACCGGGATCTCGAAGCCTGCCGGCATCGTATCGCGGATCAGCACGTCGAAGGCGCCCTTGAGAGAGCTGCCGGTATTCTCGACGACGATGGCGAAGGAAACCCGGTCCCCGGCATCGGCACCGAGCAGGTTGGCGTCGATCGGCGCGGCATCCAGCGCCGTGCTGCTGATGGTGCCGGTGAAGCGGTTGCCGGCGGTGCCGGGCGCGGTGAAGGCCACGGGCCCGGCCGCGCCGGTCAGGTTCGCATTGGCGTTGGTATCGGCGATCACGCCCTTGGTGATGTTCAGCTCCGGCTCACCGAGCACGAACTGCACGATGGCGTTGTCCTCGGACACCGCGCCGAAGCTGTTGGTCTCGGTCGAAGTGACCTGGTTGGTCAGCAGCAAGCCATCGCCGAATTCCTGGTCCTCCACCACCACGGTGAACAGCAGGTCGATGCGGGAGGAAGGGTTGCCCGGCGCCTGCGCATCACCGAAATCGAAGCGCAGGAAGTTGCTCGCGGCGTCGAAGCTGATGGTCGGGTTGGTGGTGGGGTCGCCGGAGCTGTCGAAGGTGGCGCCCGGGCCCCACTTCGCCTGGCCGGCACCCGGCGCGGCAGCACTCACCGTATCGGTGAAGGTCATGCCCGCGATGGCCTTGAGCACCGGCAGCGGCAGGAAGTCCGAAAGCGCCACGTCATGCGCGCCAGTCAGCGGCATGTCGAGCGTCAGGCGGAAGGTGATGGCATCACCGGCGGAAACCGGGCCGGGCGTGAAGCCCGTATTGCCGTTGATGGCGTAGATGGACTTGCCGACATTGCTGACCGGGAGCACGACGCCGGCGCCGCTGTCATCGCCCTTGGGGCGATCCGTCTCATCGACCACGCCATCGAAAATGACGCCGTTGGTCAGTGGGTCGCCCTGGTCGAGCACGGGCTCGTTGGACGGTGCGGGGGTGGTGGAGACGTAGGTCTGCTCGATGATGCTGTGGAACTTCACCAGCACCGTCGCCTGGTTGTCGTTGCCGCCGGGCTGGCCGTTCAGCACGTCGTCGATGCCGCGGTCGCGCATCTCCTTCGAGACATCGAAACGGATGGTCGATATGCCGGTCAGCGGGTCCCGCACCACGCTGATGTTGACGGGGTCGATGGTGCCGCTGAACAGCGTGGCGCCACCTTCGCGCATCGTGATGGTGGCGGCGAAGGCGGGATCATAGACGTGACCGTCGCTGAGCGTATCGGTCAGCACCAGGTCGTCCATGTTGAAGTAGTTGGAGACCTGGCCGTCCAGCGTCCATTCCAGATGGCCGCCGGGCTTCAGCGCATCCACCACCGAGACGGATTTCTGCACCGCGATCGACTTGGCGGTGATGACATCTTCCGGCCCAGTCGGGTCGATCGCGAAGACCTCGATCGGGTCGCGCCCATCGGTCGGGTCCCACACGGCATCGAGGCGGGCGTTGTCTTCCAGCACGCGGAAGGCGCCGGTGACGGGGTCCAGCACCGGCGTCACGCCGTCGCGGAGGAATTCCGGGACATAGAAATCGATCTTCAGCGTCGGCACGCCGCCGATGCCGCCGGTGTAGCTGCCGGTAAGGGTCGCGACGACCAGTCCGGTCGCGTTGTCGAAGGTGACCGTTCCGGTGCCGTTCACGATCGAGGCGCCGGTGATCAAGGTGCCGTCCGGCATATGGTCCGTCAGCACCAGGTTGGTGACGGTCTGGCCATCGGCGATCAGCGCCTTGACCAGCCATTCCCGCGGATAGCTCGACCCCGTCGCGGTTTCCTGTTCCGGCCCGACATAGACCTTGTCGAGTTCGATGACGGTGGGCGTGATGCTGAGCGAAGCGGTGGCGGCGAAGACGGGATTATCCGCCACCGGATTGACCAGCGGGTCACGCCCATAGGCGAAGCCACCGCTGGCCTGGATCAGAAGCGGCGCGCCAAGATCGGCGAAGTCCGAGACATCGAGGCTGACCTGCACATCGGCGGCGGTCTGCCCCGGGGTGAAGCTGCCGAAGGGCAGCCGCAGCACCACCAGCGTGGTCCCCGGCGCGCCGCTGACAATGACGGGCGCGCCGGCGGAATCGGTGGTGAAAGGATGGGTCACCTGGCCGGAGGCGGGGAATTCCAACACCCATTGTTCGAGCGCCACGCCGAGATAAGTGGCGCCGAGATAGGCGATGCCGTCATTGACCGGGCTGTTGCCGGCACCGGCGCCGTCCACCCCGTTCGTCGGCAGGATGAGGTTGATGTAGGGGGAGTAGCCGACATTCGAGAGCCCGCCGCCATCCGGGGCATTGTCGAAGCGCACCGTGATGGTTTGCGTGCCGCCGATCGGGGCGTTGAGGGCGGCACCATCGAGGAACGAGACGATCGGCTGGGCGGACATCGAGCGAAACCTCCGTGCGGCGACGGCCATGGGTGATGGCAGAAACGCCTGCAATTAAGAGGAGATTATCGTTTTTGCGATTTCGTTCAATGTGAGAAACTCAATCTCCTTGATGTGTATCAA
The DNA here is from genome assembly GCA_947478535.1 of Acetobacteraceae bacterium. Next base: position 1,992 of record CANJXD010000321.1, on the reverse strand, counting down.
TTTTTGGATTCTCTCAAGTCGCTCAAGATTTCGCGACGGACCTCACAATCCATTGATTCAAAGGGGATTTTAAAGGCGTTGACTCAGCGCTGCCAGGGGAAGCGCACAACGCGCCCTACGCCAAAATCACACCGTGACACACGCTGTCGTGAAACTTTCTCGGAAACCCCCGATCGGGGGGATACCGGGGCTACCTCAGCGTCGCCAGAGGCAGACAGCGGTCACCCCTGGCAGGGTCGCGTTCAGCAATCGGCCGGCCCGATGCTCATGCCCCTGGCAGCCGGGCGCGCGCGGGCCGTCCGCCCGCGCTTGGCATGGTGCCTCCCCGGCAGGGCTCAGCCCGCATTCTGCAACTGCACCCCGGCGGCGCGGGCGGCCAGGCCCCACTTCTCCATCTCCGCCTGGACGAAGCTGCGGGTGTCTTCGGGGTTGGAGGTGACGACTTCCGCGCCGAGCTGGCGATGCCGCGCGACGACATCGGGGCGCATCACGGCGGCGGTGATTTCCCGGTGCAGGCGGTCCAGCACCGGGGCGGGCAGGTTGGCGGGGCCCATCACCATGCCCCAGGTCGAAGCCTCGAACCCGGCCACGCTTTCGCCGAGCGTCGGCACGTCCGGCAGTTGCGCGGCGCGCGTGGCGCCGGTGGTGGCCAGGGCCTTCAGCGTGCCGGCCTGGATATGCGGCAAGGCGGCGGGGACGGTATCGAACATGATGTCGACGCGCCCGGCGATCAGGTCCGGATGCGCCTGGGTCGAGCCGCGATACGGCACGTAGGTCATCTCGATCCCGGTGCGCTGGCCGAACAGGACGGGGGCAAGGCGCACCACGCCGCCGGTGCCGGCGAAGGTGACATGGCCGGCCGGGTTGCGTTTGGCATGCGCCACCAGCTCCGCCGGCGTGGAGGCCGCGAAGCCGCGCGCGGCGCAGAGCACGAGCGGCGTCTTGGTGGTGAGGGTGACGAAGGTGAAGTCCCGCATCGTGTCATAGGGCAGCCGGTAGAAGGCCGCGTTGACGGGATGGCCGACAGAGACGAGCGCCAGCGTATGCCCATCGGCCGCGGATCGGGCGACAACCTCTGTCCCGATCACGCCATCGGCGCCGGCGCGGTTTTCCACCGGCACGGCAACGCCGAGGGCCGCCGCCATCGGGTCCGCGATCAGGCGCGCGGTGATGTCGGAGACACCACCCGGCGTATAGGGCACGACAATCCGCACGGGGCGGCTGGGAAAGGCCGGGGTCTGGCCCTGCGCCCGATGGGCGCCGAAGGCCAGGGCGGGCGCGGCGAGCAGGGCCGCGCGGCGGGTCATCAACAAGGGCGTGCCTCCATCCGGTCTCATGCCGGTGGGGCATCCTGCCGTCGCCGGCGCGGGAGCGTAAGGCCGCCGGCGGCCGGCGGGGTGGCTCTCAGGCTTGCTTCGGCCGGGCGCCCAGCAGATGGGCGATGCCGTAGGTCAGGTCTGCGCGGTTCAGCGTGTAGAAGTGGAATTCATCCACACCGTTGGCCTGCAGCAGCCGCACCTGTTCCGCGGCGATCGCGGCGGCGATCATGCGACGGGTGTCGGCATCCTCCTCCAGCCCCTCGAACAGCTTGCCCATCCAGGCCGGGACGGAGGCGCCGCACATGGCGGAGAATTTCTTCACCTGGGCGAAGTTCGACACCGGCAGGATGCCGGGAACGATCGGCACGGTGATGCCGGCCGCAGCGCAGCGATCGATGAAGCGCAGGTAGATATCGGTGTCGAAGAAATACTGGGTGATCGCCCGCGTCGCCCCGGCATCGATTTTCCGCTTGAGGAAATCGAGATCGGCGGAGGCGGAGGTCGCGGCCGGGTGCGTCTCGGGGTAGGCGCCGACGCTGATATCGAAATCGCCGATGCGGCGCAGGCCGCGGACCAGGTCCTCGGCTTGCGCGTAGCCGCCGGGATGGGGGGTGTATTCGCTGGCGCCGGCCGGCGGGTCTCCGCGCAGGGCGACGATGTGGCGGACCCCGGC
>CANJXD010000320.1 GCA_947478535.1 Acetobacteraceae bacterium | reverse complement strand
GCGGCGAGGCGGGAGAAGCGGACGGAGATATCCGGCACACCTTCCTGCGTGCCGCCGAACCAGACGCAGCCGAGGTCACCGCCCGGCAATTCCATCAGGAAGGCGGCGTGGTTCTGCACGCAGGGCGTCGGGATGAAGCATTCCAGCCGCGCTTCGTCGCCGGGGGCGGCGGCCAGGGTCTCGGGCTTGTCGATGATGCCGGTATCCATCGTCGGTCCCCTCAATAGGCGCGGCGATAAAGCGCGGGGATCTCGGCCGCGCTGATGTCGCGCGGGTTGAAATCCAGCAGGCGACGAATGGCGTGCGCCTCGGCGGCCATGGATTCGAGCGAGGCTTCCGCCACACCGAGGGCGGAAAGCCGCATCTCGATCCCCAGCTTCGCGCAGAACTCATGCGTGCTGGCGCGCACCACGGATTCCTCGCTGCTCGCGGGCAGGCCGAGGGCCTGCAGCACCAGCGCCGTCTTCTCCAACATGGCGGGCGCGTTGAAGGCCAGCGTATGCGGGAAGATCAGCGCGCAGGCGTGGCCATGCGCGATGTGCTGGCGCGTGCCGAGCGGATAGGCCACCGCATGCCCCGCCGTGGTGTTCACCGGGCCGAGGCAATAGCCCCCATAGAGCGAGGCCAGCATCAGCCCCGCCCGCGCTTCCTTGTCCGTGCCATCGGCCACGGCGCGCGCGAGGTAGCGGCCGACAAGGCGGATGCCTTCCAGCGCGTAGAGGTCGATCAGCGGATGCGCGCGCTTGCTGGTGAAGGCTTCCGTGCAATGCGCCATCGCATCCACGCCCGTCGCGGCGGTGACGGCGGCGGGGACGCTTATCGTCAGCTCGGGGTCGATCACGGCGAGGTCCGCCAGCATGAACCGGCTCTGCACCGCGAGCTTCTGTTCCGTCGTGGGATCGGTGACGAGCGACCGCGTGCCGGCCTCGCTGCCCGTGCCGGCCGTGGTCGGCACCTGCACGAGCTTCACGACGCGGCCGCGCACCTTCTCCGGCCCCACCACCTCGTGCAGCGTCTGCCCGCTGCCCGGCAGCACGGCGACAAGCTTGGCGAGATCGAGCGCGCTGCCACCACCGAAGCCGACGACCAGCTGCGGCTTCACCTGGTCCGCCAGTGCCAGCGCGGCATTCAGGTTCGGCAGGTCCGGCTCCGGCTTCACGTTGCCGAAGACCGTCACCTCCCCTGGCAGTCCCAGCACATCCACGCGCCTCGCATTGAAACCGCCGCTGATGACCAGCGTCCGGGTGATGCCCTGTTCGCGCGCCCACTGGCCGACAAGGCCCACAATGCCGGCACCGAATTCGATGCGGTTCGGGCGCAGGATCTCGATGGGACGGAGAAGGTCGGTCATGCGCGCGCTCCCGCCGCCAGTTGCTCGGCGTATTCGATGGCTTCGATCAGGCTGGTCTCGCTGGCGATGCCCTTGCCGGCGATGTCGAAGGCGGTGCCGTGATCGACCGAGGTGCGGATCACCGGCAGGCCGAGGGTGATGTTCACGCCGGACAGCGCCTCCCACTTCCCGGTCTTCGGATCGACGTTGAAGCCGAGCAGCTTCACCGGAATGTGGCCCTGGTCGTGATACATCGCGACCACCGCGTCATACTGGCCGGCGCGCAGCTTCACGAAGACGGTGTCGCCCGGCACCGGCCCCACCACATCCATCCCATCCGCCACCGCCTGCGCGATGGTGGGCTCCGTCACGTCGATATCCTGCCGGCCGAACAGCCCGCCCTCCCCGGCATGCGGATTCAGCGCGGCCACGGCGATGCGCGGCTTGGCGATGCCGAGGTTCCGCAGCGCCGCATGGGTGTGGTCCAGCACCAGGCGGATGCGCTGCGGCGTCGCGCGCTTCGGCACATCCTCCAGCGCGCAATGCGTCGTCACATGGCTCACGCGCATATTGCCGTGCGCGAGCAGCATCACGCTGCCCTTCACGCCGGTCAGCTCCGCCAGCATCTCCGTGTGTCCGGCATAGTGGTAGCCGGCCTTGTTCAGGGCTTCCTTGTTCAGAGGCGCCGTGACGATGGCCCCGATGCGGCCTTCGAGTGCCAGCTTCACGCCCTGTTCGATGGCGAGATAGGCGAAGCGCCCGGCCTCCGCCGCGACCTGGCCCTGCACGATCGGCGCCTGTTCCGCACCTGCCTGCAGAAACGCGAGCGCGGGCCAATGGTCATCGACCGGCACGTGAGGAATGGCCGGTGCGCCCAGTGCCGCGCGCGCCGCTTCCAGCGCCGTGCCATGGCCGATCACCAGCAGCTTCAGATCACCCGCCGCGATGCGCGGCGCCAGCGCCGTGCAGGCCTTGACGATGATCTCCGGCCCGATGCCGGCGGGGTCGCCCATGGTGATGGCGAGGTGGCGCGTCATGCCGCTTGTGTTCCCGTGCAGAAGCCATTCGCCGCCAGCAGATCGCGCCACAGCGCCTCCCCGCCAAAGGCGCCGGATTTCGAAATCAGGCTGACGCCGTCCCAGGCGCCGCCGACCAGGCGCGCCCGCGGCAGCCCGGGGGCGAGAATGCCCGTCGCCTCGATCGCCACGGCGCCCAGCGCGGCGCAGAGCGCGCGCAGAGTCTCGCCGCCAGTCACGACGAGCGTGCCAGGGCGCGGGATGGCGCGAACCAGATCCTGCAAAGCGCGCGCGATGTGGCGGGCGGCGGCGTCCCGCGCCGTCCCCTCCGGCAGCGCGAACGCCGCGAAGGCAGCGCCTTGCGCCTGCATCAGCGTGGCGAGGCGGCGCGCGCTGTCGGCGCCACCATCCGGGATGCGCAACGCAAGCGGGCCGCAGGCCGCGAATTGCCGCGCGGCGATCGGCTGGTCCGAGCCCAGCAGGCCGAGCACCGGGCCACGCAGCGTCGCATCGCGCGGTGACGGCCGCGTGGCGAGCGCCGCTGCGAGTCCACCGCTGCCGCACCACAGCACGGCCCCTGGCGCTGCGCGCCCGCAGGCAACGACGCGCGCCAGATCCGCCTCGATATCCGCATCGAGAATGGAAACACCATCGGGCAGCGCGGCATCGGCCGTCGCCACACGCGCGACAATGCCCTCCCGCGCCAGCAATTCCGGCAGGGCGCCGCACTGCACCCAACCGCCTTCGGCATCCCGCGCATACTGCGTTCCGCCGCGCGTCACCCTGCCCATCGCGGGGAAGGCCGGAGCGATCACGCAGTGGCGGAACCCACCGAGACAGGCGGCAAGCTCCGCCGCGGGATGGCCGCGGAGCAGACTGTCGATCTTCTTGAAGGCGATGGCAGCGCCATCCAACGCCGGCGCCAGGCCACGCAGCGCGAACAACGCGGTATCGCGCGTCGCCTCCCGCGTGCCGGAATCGAGCGCCAAGCTGCCATCCCCGCCGGGCTGCCAGGCCACGCGCACCGCGCCGAAATCCCCGGCGAATTCCGCGGCGCTGTCGAGCGCGCCGGTCAGGTCATCGGCGATCAGGCGCAGCATCATCGCGCCCCGCGCGTGACGGCGATGGCACCGAGGGAAAGGCGCACACCCTCCCCCAACTCCGCCGCGATGCGCATCGCCTCCGGCACCGCATCGGCGACGAAATCCTCGATCGGGCAGCGTGTCGCGGCGATGGTCATGCTGATGCCGGCTATGGGACGCCCGGCCGCATCCAGCACTGGCGCCGCGACGGTCCGCAGCCCGAAGGCATTCTCCCCATCCGAGACCGCGTAGCCCTGCGCCCGCACGACGGCGAGGCGTTCCAGCAGCGTCGTCACATCCGTCAGCGTGCGCTCCGAGAGCATCACCAGCGGCACGGCCGCCAGTTGCGCGCGCTGTTCCTCCACCGGCAGGAAGGCCAGCATCGCCTGGCCGAGCGCGGTGGCATAGGCACCGATCCGCGTGCCGGCGCGGCGCACAAGGCCATGGCGTTCCAGCCCCGCCTCGACCCGCGCGAGATAGACGACCTCCCCCTTCTCCAGCACGCCGAGGGAGGCGGCGTCGGCATGGGTGGGCACGATCTCCCGCAGCAGGGGCGTGGCGTGGCCGGGCAGGTCATCGGCCGTCAGCGCGGCGAAGCCGAGTTCGAGGCATTTCAGCGTCAGCCGAAAGCGGCGCGTCTGCGGCACCGCCCGCAGATGGCCAAGATCCGCAAGCGTGTGCACAAGGCGATAAGCGGTGCCGCGGTCCAGGCCCGATCGCGCCGCGACCTCCGCCATCGTCTGCTCGGGGTGGTCGGCGGTGAAGCTGCGGAGGACGGCGAAGACCTTGGCGACGGACTGCACCTGGTTTTTCGGGTTGTCCAAGGCCCGCCCCGGACGCCCCACGCTGGCGGCAACGCCCTCCCGCGTCCTGGCCTCCATCGGCCGGTTCTCCCGCGCGAGGCTCATTCCGTGGTGATGCCTTCCTGCCCGATATCGGATTCCGAACTTTTGTTCGGAATTTCCACGAACACCTACCGCCCCACGCCCTCGTGCGTCAAGAACTGTCCGCTACAGCGAAGCGCCGCCGCAGATCATGATCTGCTGGCCGGTGATGGCGCCGGCCATCGGGCCGAGCAGGAAGCAGGCCAGCGCCGCCACTTCCTCCGGCGCGATGTAGCGGCCAATGGGCGGCGCCTTCGGCTTCAGATGGGCGCGCGCGGGGTCGCGCAGCATCGGCGTATCCGTCACCCCCGGCGCCACGACATTCACCGTGATGCCGCGCGGGGCGAGTTCCGCCGCCCAGGCCCGCGCCATGCTCGCCAGCGCGGCCTTGGTGGCGGAGTAGTAGCTGCGGCCAGCGACACCGGCGGAGGTCCGGCTGCCGATCAGCACCACGCGCCCGCCCGCGGCCATGCGCGGCACCAGCGCATCCGCCAGCCGCGCCGCGGCATCGACATGCAGGCGCCACAGCGTCTCCCCGGTTTCCGGCTGCATGGCGCCGAGCGATTCCGCGCGGGTGATGCCGGCGGCGTGGACGAAGGCGGTGGGCAGCAGCCCTTCCACCGCTGGCAGCAGCGCGGCGGGGTCCAGCAGATCGACGGCCCGATGATCGTAACGCGCATCGGTCCAATCCGGCCTTGTGCGGCTCAGCCCGGTGACCCGCCAGCCTTCGTCCAGCAACTGGCGCGCAATGGTCGCCCCGATGCCGGAACTGGCGCCGGTGATGACGGCGTGCCGGGTGGAAGGCTGGGGGCGATGCGGATCGGTCATCGGAGGCTTCCGGTGTTGCGGGCGGGATATCGGCACAGCCTCGGGCGTAAGACCAGGGCCACGTCTTGCGCCGGCGCCCCCGATGCCCTGAAGTCACGCACGCAGCAGAGGGAACGGCGAACCGATGGATGAGGATTGGCGCCCCGCCGCCATGGCGCAAATCCGCCGCGTCGAAGCGATGGACCTGCCGCGCAATATCGGCGCCCTGCTGGATGCCGCGACCGCGGAAGCGCCGGATGCGATCGCGCTGCATTTCATCGCCACAGGACTGACGCTGACCTATGCCGAATTGCGACAGCGCGTGGACCGCTTGGCGGCAGCGCTCAATCGCCGCGGCGTGGTGCGCGGCACGAAGGTGGCGGTGATGCTGCCCAATGTGCCGGAAATGCCCGTCACCTGGCTGGCACTGGCGCGCCTCGGCGCGGTGATGGTGCCGGTGAATATCCGCTACACCGGGCATGAACTGCGCTACCTGCTGGAGGATAGCGGCGCGCAGTTCCTTGTCCTCCGCGATGAATTCCTGCCCGTGCTCGACGCCGTCGCGCTGCCGCCACTGGCGGCTACGATCGTCGCTGGCGCGGCGCGCGCGGGCCAGCTTTGCTGGCAGGCGCTGCTGGACGAGACAGCGTCACCAGGGGTGGCGGAGCAAGATCCGGCGCTCGATGACCTCATGAACATCCAGTACACGTCCGGCACCACGGGCCTGCCGAAGGGATGCCTGCTGACGCAACGCTATTGGCTGACCTGCGCGCTGGGCTACGCGCATGGCGATGGGCTGGTATTGCGCCGCATCCTTTCCCCCAACCCGTTCTTCTACATGACGCCGCAATGGCTGATGCTGATGGCCTTCTTCAGCCGCGGAACGCTGTTCGTGGCGCCGCATCTCAGCCTGACGCAGTTCACGGATTGGCTGCGGGACTACCGGATCGACTTCTGCTTTTTCCCGATGGACGTCATCATCCGCAACGGCCCGGACCCGAAGGAGCGGCAGAACACGCTGCTGCGCGGCAACCTCTCCATCCACCGCAAGGAACTGCATGCGGAGCTGGAAGATCGCTTCGGCTTTCCCGCGCGCAGCAGCTTCGGCATGACGGAAATCGGCTTCGGCCTGTTCACGCCGATCGGCGCGAGGGAGATGACCGGCAGCGGCAGCACCGGCCTCGCCGCCCCCTTCCGCGAAGCCCGCATCGCCGATCTCGATGGCCATACGCTGCCGCCGGATACGCCCGGCGAATTGCTGTTCCGTGGGCCGGGGCTGCTGCTGGGCTACCATAACAAGCCGGAGGCAACGGCCGCCGCCTTCCATGGCGACTGGTTCCGCACCGGGGACCTCGCCACGATGGATGCGCGCGGCTTCGTCACCATCGTCGGTCGCATCAAGGAAATGGTGCGCCGCGCGAATGAGAACATCTCCGCCACCGAGGTGGAGAATGCGCTGCTGTCGCTGCCCGGGATCGCCGAGGCCGCGGTGGTGCCGGTGCCGGATGCGACGCGCGGTGAGGAAGTGAAGGCCTTCATCGTGCTGGAGGAAGGCGCGGCGCTGCCGCCGGACCGCGTGATTGCGCATTGCGCCGAACGCCTGGCGAGTTTCAAGGTGCCGCGCTTCCTGCGATACCGCGACACGCCGTTGCCGCGTTCCACCAGCGGCAAGCCGCAGAAGCCTGCCCTGGTGGCGGAAACGACAGACCCGCGCGCCGGGTGCTGGGACCGCGTGGAAGGCCGCTGGG
>CANJXD010000319.1 GCA_947478535.1 Acetobacteraceae bacterium | reverse complement strand
TAGCGCACGCCGTCGGCAGCTGCCCGTTGTCGCTACCGGTCACCTCCGAAGCTGTGGAGGTTCCTTGCCATCTCAGCTGAGAGCGGGAGGTTTCTGGCGTAGAAGCGCTCAATCTGCTCAACGCTAGTGCCGGCATTCTTGGCGAGATTGAAGATGTTGACCTGTCCCTCGCTGAGGATGATCCGCATGCAAATGGCGGTGTGTCGCAGGGAGTAGATGGAATGGTCTGCCCCGGTGAATGGATCGAGCTTGATGCCCGCCGTCGTCAGAACGTGATTAAACTGTCGGGCGATGATGCGGGCAGCGGTCGCCCGATTAGGGTAGTCGGGTAGGAAAATGAAATCCTCCGACGCTGCATTGGGATTCCTTGCTTTGATGCGCTGGTAGACGGTCACTGCTGCTGGCATCGTGTTGGCGATGCGGAAGCCCGTTTTGCCGTTGCGGATCGTCAGGATCAGGCGCCTTGGGTTTTCCGCTACCTGAATGTCGGCGTGACGGATCGAGTAGAGCTCGGTAGTCGTTGGTCTGACGAAGCTGTGCGTTACGAATAGAACAAGATCGTACAGTTCATCGGTGACCGTCACTCCCCGGATCGTGGTCCCCGCCGACTCCTTCGCTGTCGTTAGCAGGCGCTGGTAAGCGTCCCGCTCCTTATCCACCAGCGGATGGAAGCGGAAGAAGGGACGGGGGTTGTCCTTCTGCTTCTGGCGGGGCGTGTCGGGTACGTCGTCAATCACGCCATCAGCCTGTGCCTGCTTGAGCACATTCCGGAACGTAGCAGAGAGCATATTCCTAGTCGACCCCGAGAGGTCAGGACGCCTTCTTCCCACTGCGTTTAGGAATTCCGTCCAATGTCTGGTTCGCAGATCCCGGACGTCCATAGCGCCGAAGTGCTTCACAAGCCCCCACTCGTCGTTGTTGATGACGACCCTGGTCGTGCGGACGTAGTTTGCGTTGCGTTCGCCTGACTCGACGAGTCGGGTTCCGTGGGCGACGAATCGGCTAGCGTAGTAGGTGAAGCTGTACTCCTTCGGGACCGCCTTCTCCCTGTTCAAGATCGTCTCCGCCAGTTCCTCGGCTGCGGTGCGGGCACGGATCCGGGACGTCTCCTTGGTGGATCGAACGACATACTTCCGGGTCCTCGGGTCTCGGATGCGAGCGAAATAGAAGGGGCTGGCGTGCGTCTTGTAGATGGCGATGCCCTTGTGAACCTTGATGATCTCCCCATCCAAGCTGTGTCGCCGAGGGGCAATGGGGGGCTGGTTCGGGTTGTCGCTCACGTCGATTCGCCTGCTCAGAAAGTATAAACATGAAGTATAAACTAACCTCTAAGTCGTTGACACAGAAAAAATAGCGATTAACTCTTAATCAGCGGGTCGTAGGTTCGAGCCCTACAGCGCCCACCACTTCCCCCGCAGAGCGGCGGAAGCCATAGCCCATCCCACCGTCATCATTGACCGAATATGCTCCTGGCCATGGCCGGCGCATGCGTTTGCGGCGGGCGCACCGTCGTGCGCCCGCCGCTTGAACACACCATGCCGGCGCCGCTCACGCGGGCGCCGGCGGATAGCCCTGGTCAGGCCTCGAGGAAGCTTCGCAGCGCGCGGCCGTGGCCGGAGGAGCGGAGCTTGCCGAGCGCCTTCGCCTCGATCTGGCGGATGCGCTCCCGCGTCACGCCGAAGGTGCGGCCAACCTCCTCTAGCGTGTGCTCGCCATTCGTGCCGATGCCGAAGCGCATGCGCAGGATACGTTCCTCACGCGGCGTCAGCCCGGCCAGCACCTTGCCCGCGGCTTCGCGCATCCCGGCATGGGCGGCGGAATCGAAGGGTAGCACCGCGTTGCGGTCCTCGATCAGGTCGCCAAGGCTGGCATCGCCATCCTCGCCGATCGGCGATTCAAGGCTGACCGGTTCCTTCGCCAGGCCCTGCACGGCGCGGACCTTGTCGATCGGCATGCCCAGCCGTTCCGCCAGTTCTTCCGGCGTTGGCTCGCGCCCCGTCTGCTGGGCGAGGCGCCGACCGACGCGGACGACCTTGCCGACCGTCTCCGTCATGTGCACGGGCACGCGGATGGTGCGGGCCTGGTCGGCGATGGCGCGGGTGAAGGACTGGCGGATCCACCAAGTCGCGTAGGTCGCGAACTTGAAGCCGCGGCGCCAGTCGAACTTCTCGACCGCGCGCATCAGCCCGATGTTCCCCTCCTGGATCAGGTCGCCCAGCATCAGCCCGCGGTTGCGATACTTGCGGGCGAGGTGGACGACGAGGCGCAGATTGGCGCGGATCAACTCATCCTTCGCCTGGCGCAACTCGCGCTCCGCCCGGGCCGCTTCGGCCTGAAGGCGCCGCAGCGTCGCGGCCGGCACGCCGGATTCACGCTCGATCCGCGTCAGCTCGCCGACGATCTCCGTGATCTCGGGCTTCAGCCCCGCCGCGGCCTTGGTCTGGCCTATCGCCTTTTCCAGCCGCGCGCCGCAGCCGGCCTCACCGCCCTTCCAGATCCGCAGGAAATCGTCGCGACCGATGCGTGCCGCCGCGGCCAAGCGAAGCGCCCGGCCTTCGACGGCCATCATCTGCCGGCTCGAATCCCGCAGGCGGCCCAGCAATTCCTCGGTCCGCGCCGGGCGCAGCCGGAGGCCGGCCACCTGCTCCACCGCGTTGCGGCGCAGCGCCTGCATTGCCGCGGCGCCCTTGCCGCCAGCGCGCAGCGCCGTCAGCGTCTCGAGCGCCGTCGCGAAGGCCGCCAGCACTTCCGGCCGCAGCCGTGCATCGATGGACTGGGTCGGCACGTCGGCCGCCACTTCGTCAACGGGCTCGATCGAGGAGTCGCCCACCGGCTCATCGGCGCCCTGGGCGGCCGCGGTGGCTTCCAGCTCGATCAGGTCGCGCAGTGGCATGCGGCCGGTCGCGATCGCCCCATGCCACTCCGTCAGCGCGGCCATCGTCGTCGGGCTTTCGCACAGCGCCGCGAGCATGGCCTCGCGGCCAGCCTCGATGCGCTGCGCGATGGCGATTTCATCCTCGCGCGTCAGCAGCTCGGCCTGGCCCATCTCCCGCAGGAACATGGTGACGGCGTCATCGACGCGACCGGCGCCGGCATCGATGTTACCGGTGACCGCCGGGCGGCCGCCATCCTCATCGACCAGGGGCGCATCGACGCCGGGCGGCGCCTGGGCCTCCGCCTCCTCGGCATCCTCGTCTTCAGTCACCAGGTCGAGCCCGGCGTCATCCACCAAGTCGGACGCCTGGTCGGCGGCCGTGTCGTCGAAGCCTTCCGATGCATGGGCCCGCGGGGCGGTGTCATCGCTGCCGGCATCACCCGAGCGGCGCAGCAGGGCGGCGAGGCGCTGGGCCTCTCCCTCCGTGCCATCTCGGTCCGTCGCGTTCCGTCCGAACATTCCGTCCATCTGTCAGCCGCTTCCCTGCCGCCCGAATGCCTCGGCGCCCGCACCATCCTGGTCCGCATCCGGCACGGCCAACGCCCCGCTCGGGAGGGCCGGCGGGGCTCGGTGCATGCGGATGGAAAGACCCGGGTGAGGGGCGCTGGCACCATATGGGCGGCAAGGGCCCCGAGCACAGCCCCTTTGTGCAAGAATACTCCTTGGTGCTGTCACCGATCTGAAGCAATTAAGTCTTTGAAATATTGATATAAATACTTTCGGCTGCGCTCTGTGCAGCCCAGGCACCCGCAGGCCGCATGACGATTCGGGCCTCACCCGCCCCTTTCCGGTGGCCATCCATCGGCGCCAACACTTTTGCGACAAGCCCCTAGTCGTGGAGGTTTTTGGTGCAAGCTGCTCCCCATGCACGATGTCTTCCTGAACCAAATCGCCACCGCCGTCCCCCCCCATCAGGTGCACAAGGCCTTCGAGGCCTTCGCCGCTCGGCAGGCGCTGGGGCGTGACGGCACCGCCTTCGCCCGCATGGCCGGGCGATCCGGCATCGGCAGCCGCTTTTCCGTGCTGGAGGCTTCGGAGCCCTTGGGTTCCGGCACCGCCTGCGGATTCTATGCGCGCGGCAGCACCTTTCCCAGCACGGCCACCCGGATGCGCCGGTGGGAGCAGACCGCGCCTGGCCTCGCGGATGCCGCCATCGAGAAACTGGGTATCGAGGACAGCGGGATCACCCACCTCATCATCGCCACCTGCACCGGTTTCGTGGCACCAGGGCTCGATCGGCACATCATCAGCCGCTTCGGCCTGTCGCGGCAGGTGGAACGCACCATGGTCGGCTTCATGGGCTGCCAGGCCGCGATCAACGCGCTGAAGGTCGGCTGGCACATCGTGCGCAGCCAGAAGCAGGCGCGCGTGCTGGTGGTGTGCCTGGAACTCTGCACCCTGCACCTGCAGGACACGCCGGCGCTCGAGCAATTGCTGTGCTTCCTGCTCTTCGCCGATGGCTGCGGCGCGGCGCTGTTGTCCGCGGAGCCCGGGGGCCTGTTGGTCGAGGGCTTCGACAGTGCGATGATGCCGGAGGCGGCGGACCAGATCACCTGGCGGATCGGCGATGCCGGCTTCGACATGACACTGTCGGGCATGCTGCCCTTCACCCTGGCGCATTGCCTGCCGGAACTGGCGCCCCGGATGCTGGCCGGACGTGCGGCGCGGGAGATCGACCTCTGGGCCGTGCACCCCGGTGGCCGCAGCATCCTGGACGCGGTGGGCCACGGGCTCGACCTCCCGGCGGAGGCCCTGGCCTGCAGCCGCGGCGTGCTGGCGGATTTCGGCAACATGTCCTCCGCCACCGTGCTGTTCGTGCTGGAGCGGATGATGCGCGAGCGCCAGGGCGGCCATGGCTGCGCGCTGGCCTTTGGCCCGGGCCTTTCGGCCGAGGCCATGCGCTTCGAGGCCGCCTGACCATGCGCCGGCGCCAAGTCTCGGAGTTAATGGATGATCCCGCCATCACCGAGGCCGATTTCGCCGCTATTCTGGATGATATCGCGAGGCTGAACCGGCTGACCTTCGCCCACAGGCCGCTCCTGGGCTTTCTCGACCGGTTGGCGAGCCGCACTGGGGCGCGGGCGATGTCCGTGCTCGATGTCGGGGCCGGTGGGGGCGATGCGCTGCGCGCCGCGGCGCGATGGGGCAGGGCGCGCGGCGTCGCGACTGATCTCTGGGGGCTCGATCGCAGCCCCTGGGCTGTGCGGCAGGCCCGGCGGCTCGGCACACCCGGCGGCTGGATCACCGCCGATCTCTTTGCGCTGGAGGAGGAGCGCCGCTTCGATGCCGTGGTGTGCTGCCTTTTCGCCCATCACCTGGATGATGACACGCTGGTCAGCTTCCTCCGCTGGCTCCCACGCCATACCACCGGGCGGTGGCTGATCCTCGACCTGCACCGCCATCGTCTGCCCTGGACCGCCGTTTGGCTCGGCACGCGGTTGCTGCGGATGCACCCCATCGTGTGCCACGACGGCCCGGTCTCCATCGCGCGGGCCTTCAGCCGGGCGGATTGGGAAGGGCTGATCCGGCGGTCCGGGGTGCAGGCGAGTCTGCGCTGGGTTGCGCCCTTTCGCTGGGCGGTGGAAGGGCCGGGCGGAGGAGGGGCGGTTGGGGAATGAACCGCACTGTTGCCATCATCGGTGCCGGCCCCGCCGGCTGCGCCGCCGCCATCACCCTGGCCCGGGCCGGCCGGCAGGTCACTCTGCTGGAACGCTCGCCTGTCACGACGGAGAAGGTTTGCGGGGAGTTCATGGCGGCCGATGCCGCCGCGGTGCTGCAAGGCCTCGGGCTGGATCTTGCGGCGCTGGGCGCCTTGCCGCTCAGCCGGGTGATCATGGGGGCCGGGCGGCGCCAGGCCGCCTTCGCGCTCCCGCTGGAGGCATGGAGCCTGCCGCGCCTGGTCCTCGATGCCGCGCTGCTGCGCGCCGCGAGCGACGCGGGCGCCACCATCCGCCTGGGCACCACGGTTCGCCGGGCCGAGCCTTCCCCCCAGGGTTGGCGCCTGCACCTGGCGGCAGACGAAACACTGGACGCGTCCAGCCTGGTTCTCGCCACCGGCAAGCATGATCTGCGGGGCCATGCGCGGGAGGCACCTTCGGGCTCAGTGGGCCTGAAGGTTGTCATCGCCGGGGCAAGCCTGCCGGGCGTCACCGCACTGCTCGCCTTTCGTGGCGGCTACGCCGGGTTGCAGCCCCGGTCGGGGGGTGAGGCCAATCTTTGCATGGCTGTCGACCCCGCGCGCCGGCCCCTGCTGGCCGAGGCGCGTGATGCCGGGGCGCTGGTCTCCCTGGTGGCGGAAGGGAGTGATCTGGCCCGGCATCTGCTGCGCGGGGCGACGCCACTGACCGCCCGCCCCCTGGCGGTGGCTGGCATACCCTACGGCTACCGGCATCGGGCGGGCGCCGCGGCAGGGCTTTATCGCGTAGGCGATCAGGCGGCGGTCATTCCATCACTCACCGGGGATGGCGTTGCCCTCGCCCTGGCCTCAGGTGTCGCGGCGGGGCGGGCCATCCTGGCAGGGGAGGAGGCGCAGACCTTCCAGTCGGCTTGGACGGCGGCCTTGGCGTGGCCGATGAGACTGGCCTGTGGCCTCGATCGTGGCCTGGGCGTGATGCCTGGCGTCCTGGTCGGCGTAACCAGTGCCTTTCCCGGCCTGGCGCGGTGGCTATCCGGCCAGGTCCGGGTTCCGCCCAGCCCGGCGAAGGCGCGGATCATGCACCCCGGGGCTTGACCCATTCCCGCCATCCCGTCATACGCGCCGGGCCTCCGCTGTCCCGTTCGTCTAGAGGCCTAGGACACGGCCCTTTCAAGGCTGTAACACGGGTTCGAATCCCGTACGGGGCACCACTTGCCTTTGCTATTGCAGAATTTTTTGAAATCCTGAAGCAGCCCCCGCAAGGGGGGCACAGCGGGCGCCCGTCAGGGTGCACCAGTGTG
>CANJXD010000318.1 GCA_947478535.1 Acetobacteraceae bacterium | reverse complement strand
CGGTGGCTGCCGCCCGCCAGGGTCCAGCACCCGTATCCGCAGCAACGCTTCATCGTCAAACACCCGAGGTGGGAGCCGAGTGCGTTAGCAGCGCACGCTCGGATCTGTCCGGGGGGCGCCCGGTAACGGGCGTCCCTACCGGGATGGGCGCCGGGAGACCGGGAGGAGGTAGCGAATGAAAGAGCCGCACGTTGAAGGGCTAGCCATCCAAGACGACCCCGAGTCATGCGCTGCCATCCGCGAGGGTGGCCGTCAGGCGCTGCGCGCGCAACGGCTTGCCGCGGCAATGGCACCACCGGCGCCGGGCCCCGCATTGATCACCACCGGTTGGCCGAGGCGTGCCGTCGTCCGGTCCGCGATCAGGCGTGCCACGATATCCGTGGGCCTGCCCGCAGCGAAGGGAATGATGATCCGGATCGGCCGGGCGGGGTAGGCTGCCTGCGCCTGCGCCGCAGTGCTCGCCAGGAATGGGTTGGCAGCTGTTGCGCCCAGTGCGGTCAGGGCAAGGCGTCGCGTGAACATGGGCGTCTCCGATCCGGTTTGTGATTCATCGACGGTCCTGCGGCCGATCAGGTGGAGGCGTCGAAGGGCGTGCCTGGCGGCGCCACCCCGCGGCGGCCCAGGCCTGTGCGAGGAGCTCAGCTGCCGCTCTCCTCGGCGAGGAGATCGGCGAGCAGTCGCCGGCCTCGCGGCGGCCCGAGCTCGATGCTCGTCCCGGTCACCAGCGTACGGCAACCCAGCGACGGCCTGCCGTTGACCACAAGAGCGCAGGCCCCGCAGGTCCCGATCTTGCAAAAATGGTCTGGATAGCAAAGCGAAGGGTCCGACAGCCGGCGCACGGTGGCCAGCAGGTTCAGCACATGGTCACCCTGCGGAAGCGGAACCACGAATGTCTCCCATCGGCCCGCGGCTGCATCCGGCGGTTGGCGCCAAAGCCTGACGGTGACGTTCATGCGTACTGGTGCCGGCACCAGGCCGGGTCCTCCCGCGGAAAATCCAGCCGCAGATGGGCGCCGCGGGATTCGCTGCGGGCCAGTGCGGCCCGGGCATGCAGCCGCGCGGCCGTGAGCATGTGGCGCAGTTCGAGGATGCGGGCGAGTTCCCAGTTCAACCGCAGGCCAGGTTGACGACTGGCGAGATGCGGCAGCATCGCCTCGACGGCGTCCAGACGGTGGAGCGTCTCGGTAAGGCCGTCCGCCGTCTTCAATACCCCGGCGCCTGCCTGCATCGCCTCCCGCAGCGCCGCAGCGGCCTCGCCGACATGCGGGGCACCAGGGGTCGCAGGGCGAAGGGCGGCGGCGGCCCAGGGACTGTCCGCCAGCACGGGCTGCGGCACCGGCCGCGCGGCTGCGGCGGCGGCACGGCCGGCGGCAGCGCCGAAGACCAGCGCATCCGGTAAGGCGACGCCCGTCAGCCGGTTGGCGCCGTGCAGCCCGCCCGCGACTTCGCCGGCGGCGAACAGGCCAGGGAGGTCGGTGCGACCGTCGCGGTCGATGCGAGCGCCGCCGAGGGTGAAATGCGGCGTCGGCGCGATCTCCGCGAGGTCGTGGCCGACATCCACCTGCAGGTCTCGGAAGTAGCCTTCGAAATGCACATCGCGCAGCGTTTCCGGCGCCACCGCGCTGGCATCAATGAAGGCGCCGCCATTCGGCGAGCCGCGGCCGGCGGCGGCTTCCAGCACGATGGCGCGCGACAGCGCATCGCGCGTCGCCCGCTGGATCGGCAGGCTGTCGTAGTTGTGGAAGAATTCTTCCCGTTTGCCGTTCAGCAGTCGAGCGCCGAAGCCGAGCAGCCGGCCGGTGGGATAGTGCAGACCGCGCGCGGCGGGCGGCGAGATCAGCACAGTCGGATAGGACTGGATGAATTCCAGGTCGATCAGCGTTGCGCCGGCCGCATGGGCCAAAGCTTGACCGTCGCCGGTGAGCTCGTCGGGATTGCTGTGCTGGGCATACATCGCGATGTTGCCGCCGGCCGCCAGCACCACCGTCTTCGCCGGCAGCACGCTCAGCGCGCCCTGCCGCAGGTCTAGCAGCAGCAGGCCGTTGACAGCGCCCTCCGCCTTCAGGATTTCGAGTACCAGGGAATGATCGCGCACCTCGACGCCCAGCGTCTTGGCGCGGCGGCCGAGCGCCACCATCAGCACCTTGCCCGTCCGAAGGCCGACATGGATGGCGCGGTGGACGCTGTGGCCCGCGAAGGTCGCGGTCTGGTGGCGGCCGTCTGGGCCCCGCCTCCAGGCGCAGCCCCAGCCTTCGACCGTATCGGCCTCGCGCCCGGCTTCCTCGGCCAGGCGCAACGCCAGGACGGGATCCGCGAGGCCCTGGCCGCTCGCCACGATGTCGGCGGCATAGGCTTCCGCCGTGTCCCCGGCGCCGAAATACCCGAAGCCGGCGCAGTAGGAAAAATTCGCCGAAGCGGAGGCGCCGGAATAGAGCAGCGACCCCTTGGTCACCACGCACACCTTGGCGCCTGCCTCAGCCGCCGCGATAGCGGCGCGCAGGCCGGCGGCGCCGGACCCCACGACCACCACGTCATGCGTCACGTCAGGCGAAGCGGCCGAGCTTCAGCTCGCGCAGCAAGGCCTCGAAGGCGCGCAGATCGTTGGCGGCCTGGGTGGTCGCCGCGGCGCTGTCCTGCTTCAGCTCGGCAACGGCGAGATCGGCCATCACGCGCTTGAAGTCGGCATTGTCCATGGCGCCGAGGAAGGCGTCCTGCAGCCGCGTCAGGATCGGCGCCG
The DNA here is from genome assembly GCA_947478535.1 of Acetobacteraceae bacterium. The sequence continues at coordinate 4,134 of CANJXD010000318.1, read as the reverse complement.
GCAGGTTCTTCGGCGCGGCGATGCCGAGCCAGGAATTCATATCCCAGTTGAAGCCAAGCTCGCGAATCGAGGCGACGTCGGGCAGCGTCGGCACGCGCCGGCCCATCAAGGTCGCGAGCAGCCGCACCTGGCCACTGGCGACGAAGGGCAAGACCTCGCCGGAGACGCAGATCGAGGTCAGGTGCCTGCCCAACAGCGCGGTGATCGCCGGCGCGCCGCCGCCGAAGGGCACGAAGGTGACCTGCGCGCTGCTCTCCTGTGCCAGCCGCGCAACGCCGAGATGCGAGCTGGCGCCGATGACGGAGACGCCCACGGTCATCGCCCGCGGATTGGCCTTGGCATAGTCCAGCAGGTCCCTCAGCGACCGGTAGGGGCTGTCCGCCAGCACGGCGACGAAGGTGTTGAAGGCGCCGTAGTTCATGATGGAGGTGAAGTCGGTGGCGGGGTTGTAGGGCACCTCCCGCATCATCGGCGCGATCGAGGACAGGATCGCGGTGGAGTTCACCAGCGTGTAGCCATCCGCCGCCGCGCGGGCGACTTCCTGCATCGCCTGGGCGCCGCCGCCGGCGGGCTTGTTCACCACGGTGATCGGCTGGCCGAGAGTGGCCTCGGCCGCCTTGGCCAAGGCGCGTGCGGTGACGTCCGACCCGCCGCCGGGGGTAAAGGGGATGATCAGGTTGATCGGCTTGTTAGGATAGGCAGCCTGGGCAAGGGCCGGGGCAGCCAGGGCGCTGCCGGCGAGGGCGAGCGCGGAACGACGGGTCAGCATCATGGGGTTCTCTTCCTCGGGGTCAGCAGCTTCAGTAGGGGCCACAGCAGCACCAGCGCGGCGAAGGCCAGCAGGGCCGCGGAAATCGGCTTCTCGAACAGAATCCTCGGGCTGCCCATGCCGAGCAGCAGCGCCTGCCGCAGCGACTTTTCCAAAAGCTCGCCGAGGACGAAGGCCAGCATGAAGGGCGCAGGGTCCAGCCGCACCAGGCGCATCAGGAAGCCCAGGACGCCGAAGATTCCGACCATCATGACGTCGAAGGCGCTGTTCTGCAGGCTGTAGGCGCCGACGATGCAGAACAGCAGGATCAGCGGTGCCAGCAGGCGCTGCGGCACCCGCAGCAGCGCCACGAAGGCGGGCAGCAGCGGGATGTTCAGCACCAGCAGCATCAGGTTGCCGATGAACATGGAGGCGATGACGCCCCAGAACAGCTCGGGATGCTGCGCCGCCAGCAGCGGCCCGGGTGCGATACCCTGGATCATCAGTGCGCCGACCATCACGCCCATAACGACGTTGGAGGGAATGCCCAGGGCCAGCAACGGCACGAAGCTGGCCTGCGCCGCGGCGTTGTTGGCGCTTTCCGGCCCGGCGACACCCTCGATGGCGCCCTGGCCGAAGCGTGACGGATCCTTGGCCAGCCGCCGCTCCATCACATAGGCCGCGAAGGAGGAGATCAGCGCGCCGCCACCCGGCAACAGCCCCAGCACGAAGCCGAGCACGGAACCCCGCGCGATCGGCGCTGCCGAGGCCTGCCAGTCTTCCCGGGTTGGCAGCAGCGCGCGCAGGCCTCGCGGGCTGGCGACGCGGTCCTGCTTCTCGTCGCTGCCGGCTGCCAGCGTCAGCACCTCAGCCACGCCGAACAGCCCCATGGCGAGCACTGCGATGTCCAGCCCATCCTGCAATTCCACCACGCCGAAGGTGAAGCGCGGCGTGCCGCTGATCGGGTCGAGGCCGATGGTGCTGGCGAACAGGCCGAGGGCCGCCATCAGCATCGCCCGCGTGCGCGACCCGTCGCCGATCTGCGTCACCAGAACCAAGCCGAGCAGCACCAGCGCGGTGTATTCCGCCGGCCCGAAGGCGATGGCGACGCCGGCCAAGGGCGGCCCCGCCAACGCCACGCCGAGCGTCGCCACGATGCCGGCGATGAAGGACCCGAAGGCACTGATGCCGAGCGCCGGCCCCGCGCGTCCTCGCCGCGCCATCTCGTGCCCGTCGATGCAGGTGACGATGGAGCTCGCCTCGCCCGGGATTTTCACCAGGATGGAGGTAATGGAGCCGCCATACATGGCGCCGTAGTAGATGCCCGACAGCATGATGAGCGAGGAGGTCGGGTCCAGCCGATAGCTGATCGGCAGCAGCAGCGAGATGGTCGCGGTCGGCCCGAGCCCGGGCAGCACGCCCACCGCCGTGCCGAGCACCGCGCCCAGCAGGCACCACAGGATGTTCCATCCCGACAGCGCGACGGCGAAGCCGCCGGCCAGACCGCCCAGCGCGTCCATCATGGCAGCGGCACGCCCAGCAACTTGCCGAACAGCAACCAGCCAATGCCGACAGTGATTACGGCGAAGCCCACGGACGGCACCCAGCCCATGCCCTCGCCGGCGCGCAACAGCAGCACCAAGCCCAGGATACTGGAGATGATGAAGCCGGCGGGGGCGAAGGCCATCGGCCAGAACAGAACCACTGCGACATAGACCAGCAGCCGACGCCAGACGATCGGCGCCCCGGCCGCGCCGGCGTGGCGCCCGGCCAGCAGCGCCGTGCCGAAAGCGGCGGCGGCGCAGAGAACGGCAAGGCCCGAGGTGACCACCGGGAACAGACCCGGCCCGGGCTGGAAATACTCGGACAGCGGATAGCGGAAGGACAGCGCCAGCGCGCCCAAGGTGAGCGCGACAACCAGGCCGAGCGCCGCGGTCTCGAAACGGGCGGGCGCGGCAGGCAGCGGTGCCTCGTCCATCAGACCTCCGGCGTGCCGAAGCCGCCGCCGCCCGGCAGCTCCAGTGTGAAGACGTCGCCCTGCTTCAGCTCGAAGGGACGTTCGCCTTCCACCGGTTCGCCGTTCAGCAGGATGCGCTCCAGCGCGCCGTTCGCGCCGCCCTGGCGGCCCAGCGGCGGGTAGCGCAGGCGCTGCGAAAGGATGACGACATTGGCCCCCTCGGAATTGATCATCTCCATCCGCACCTTTTGCCCGTCGCCGCCCTTGTATTTACCAGCACCGCCGGAGCCGACGCGCAGCGTCTTTTCCAGCACGCGCACCGGCAGGACGGACTCCAGCACCTCGATCGGGGTGTTGTTGACATTGCTGGGGAAGCTGAGCGCATCCGGGCCTGGCGCGCCAGGACGGGCGCCGAAGCCGGCGGAGAAGAAGAAGATCGCCGCGAAGGGCTTTCTTCTGCCGTCACGCTCCATTTGGCCGCGGATGGTGAAGCCGTGCAGGGGGATGCCGGATTCCGCGGGGATGCGGTCCGGCAAGGCGAGTGCCAGCGTGTTGAGGATGGCGGAGGTGGTGTAGTGGCCGACGGTGGCGCGCGCCTCGACCGCGGCGGGGTAGCGCGGGTTGAGGAAGCTGCCATCGGGCGCGTCGATGGTGATCGGTAGCACGTTGCCCTCGTTGTTCGGCACGTCCGGCAGCAGCGCGCATTTCAGCGCATACATCGAATAGGCGCGGGTATAGCCGAGCACCGAATTCAGCGGCGAGTTGTTCTGCGGCGAGGAGCCCGCGTAGTCCACCGCCAGCGTCTCGCCCTCCACCGTGATGGTGCAGACCATCTTCAGCGGCTTCGTGCTGTCGAAGCTGTCGATCATGGTCTCGGCGCGGTAGGTGCCGTCCGGCACCGCCGCGATGGCGGCGCGCATGGCCGCCGCGGAGCGGCCGATGATCTCGCCGCCGATCGCCTCCATGTCCGGCAGGCCGTATTCACCGAGCAAGCCGCCGACGCCCTGGCCCATCTTGTCGGTGGCGCCGACCATGGCGTGGATGTCGCCCAGCACCTCGGCCGGCACGCGCACGTTCTTCGCTAGCATCTCGGCGAGGGTCTCGTTCTGCTCGCCGGCGATGCGCCATTTCAGGATGGGGATTTGCAGCCCCTCCTCGAAGATGTCGCGATTGTCGGGCGCGCGTCGGCGGCCGCCGATATCGGACATATGCGCGATGACGCCGGCCAGGCCGACCAACTTGCCGCCATGGAAGATCGGCGCGGCGATGGTCAGGTCGGGCAGGTGGCCGGTGCCGATCCAGGGATCGTTGGACATGATGACGTCGCCGGGGCGCAGCGTCTCCGCCGGGTACTTCTGCAGGAAGGCGCGGGCGGACATCGGTAGCGTGCCGATGAAGCTCGGCACGCTGCGAGTCGCCTGCGCCACGG
>CANJXD010000317.1 GCA_947478535.1 Acetobacteraceae bacterium | reverse complement strand
CGGCGCAGTAGAGGATGATGGTGCTGGCGCGGTCGAAGGCGGCGTCATGCATCGGGGAATCCGGATCGGCGCGGAATTCGAGCAACCCGCGGGAGACGGCGAGCGCACCCTTCGCCTTGCCGGACGCCTTCACTTCCGCGGCATCCCGCACATCGACCAGCACGACGCCGGGCTTACCGGCCAGGGCCTTCGCCTCGGCCGCGCCGATGCGGGGGACGGCGGCGTTGGCGGCAGCCAGCATCGCCTGCACGGTGGTGGTCATGGGGTGTTTCCTCCGGAGTGGCGGGGGAATGGTAGAACGCACGCGACCCCGGCGCGATACCCGGCGCGATAGCCCGCCGGCTCTGGGCGTTGTAGGCAGCGCGCGTGCCCCTTCTCGCCCTCGCCTTCCTCGCCTTCATCGGCCTCGGCCTGCCGGACCCGCTGCCGGGGAGCCTGTGGCCGGAATTGCGGCCCTTCTATGGGGTGCCGAATGCCGGGCTGGGGCTGGTGCTGGCGGGGCTTGCGGTGGGGTATGTCACGGCGGGGCTGACGGCGGGGTGGCTGATCGCGCGGCTCGGCATCGGCGGGGTGCTGGTGGCGAGCCTGGCGGTGACGGCGATTGGCGCGCTCGGCCAGGCCGCGGCGCCGCCCTGGCCGGCCTTCGTCGCGCTGACGGTGCTGGCGGGCCTCGGCGGCGGTGCGGTGGATGCGGCGCTGAACGCCTATGCCGCCGCGCGCTTCCAGCCGCGGCACCTCAACTGGATGCATGGCTTCTGGGGGGTCGGCGCCACGCTGGGCCCGGCGACGGCGGCGGGGCTGCTGGCGCTGGGGTATGGCTGGCAGGCGGGCTACCTCGCGGTGGGCGTGGTGCTGGCCGGGCTGACCGCCGGCTTCACGCTGACGCGGCATCGCTGGCGGGATGTCGGCCCGCCGGCCGGGGTGAAGCGGGCCTCCATGGACGCGGTGCTGCGCCACCCGACGGCGCGGCTGCAGGTGCTGATCTACTTCCTCTATACCGGGCTGGAGGCCGGCGCGGGCCAATGGGCCGCCACCATCCTGACGGGCGCGCGGGGTGCGACACCCGCCGAGGGCGCGGCGGCGGCCACGCTGTTCTTCGCCGGCATCACCGGAGGGCGGCTCGGGCTGGGCTTCATTATTGATCGCCTGGGCGCCGACCTGGTGTTGCGAATGCTGACGCCGGTGGCGGCGCTGGCCGGGCTGGGCTTCGCGGCCGGCATCGCCGACCTGACGATGCTGGTGCTGATGGCGGTGGCGCTGGCGCCGATCTACCCGACAGTGATGGCCCGCACCCATGCCCGACTCGGCGCCGCCCTGGCCCCCCGCGCCATCGGCCTGCAGGTGGCGGCCGCCACCCTGGGCGTTGCCGCCATCCCCGCCGCGCTGGGGCTGGCGGCGGATATCAGCGGCGGCCCGGCGGTCGTGCCCTGGCTGCTGGCCGGGCTGGCGGTGGTGCTCGCGGGACTGATCTGGCGGTTGCCGGTCAGGGGGTAGGGCGCCATTCCGGCAGTTGGGTTTCCTGGCGCAGGCGAAGGCGGCGGAAATCGAGCGCGGCGAACAGCTCCTCCGGCGCCGGATCGCGGTCCGGGTTCCAGTCCGGCGCAATGGGCAGGGTGGTGCGGGCTTCCTCGGCGAAGCGGCGGCGCAGCGCGGGCTCCCCGGCGATATAGGCCTCCTCCCACCACGCCAGGATGCGGGGCTTCGCGGCTTCCAGCGCGCCCGCCGCGATGATCAGCCCGCCCTTGCCCTGGTTGGCGGCGCGGGAAGCCGGCAGCAGGTTCCAGAGGTCGTTGCAGGCCCAGGCGGACCAGGGCAGGCAGTGGTCGATCTCGATGCCGCCGGAGCGGAGGCGCTGGCCGGTCCAGACGCAGTCCAGCGACGCCCCAGCAGCCATCCGCTGCGCGACGAGGCCGCGCACGAAGGCGGTATCGCGCTCCGGCTCCGTCCACCGCAGGGCGGCGAGCACGGCATCGGCCGTGACCGCCTGGCGGGCATAGAACTGGGTCAGGCGCACCCATTCCGCCAGCAGCATCGGCTCGATCCAGGCGGCCATGCGGCGCAGCGCCTGCCACAGGTGCAGCGGCACTCGCATGGTGCCGTAGGTCCAGAGAGTTTCCTGGTCGAGCCGCAGCTCCACGGCCGGCGGCGGCATGGCGCCGTACAGCGTCTCGAAGACCGGGGTCCGGCCATCGGCGTAGGTCAGATGGGTGGCGGGCATGTCGCGGATCAGCCGCGCCGTTTCCGCCAAGGCACGGCGCAGCGCGGTGGCGTCCGTGCCGGCAAAGGTGCGGCCGGGGCGGAGGTCGAAGGGCGCGATGTCCCGCAGCGCAAGGAAGGCATCCGTGACGAAGCCCATGCGCCCGCCCGAGGTCTGCGGCAGGCCCTGCGCCACCAGCGGCTTGAACATCCGCAGCCAGAACAGCGCGACAAGCCCCAGCGGCACCAGCACGCCACCCGGAACCTCCCGCGCCACATTGGGGGAGGCATCGGCGATGCGCGCCAGGCAGCGCAGCAAAGCGAGCTTGTAGGTCGCGGATTTCTCCTGCCGCAGGATCACGCCGCGCAACAGCGGCAGCGCACCGGCGCCGTCATCGGGCAGGTCGAGGATGACGGTCTGCCAGCGCACATCGGGCCGCCCCTGCCGATCCTCCACCCGTTCCGTGGCGACGCGGAGCGCGAGGCCGTGGTCGAGGCCGAGGCGCTCCACCTCCGCCGCATCGACGGGCCACATCGGGCGATCCTCCGGCGCCGGGCCGTGGCGCAGCGTCAGCACCAGGCGGCCGCCGGGCTTCAGCAGCGTCGCCAGCTTGCGCAGGGCGCGGGGCCGGTCCTCTGGCGGCATGTGCATCCAGACAGCACTGACCCAGATCAGGTCGAAGGCGAGGCCGAGGCGATGCACCGCGGCCAGGGCGGGCAGGCGGTCATCCAGCCAGCGGATGGTGGTAGCGGGGTGCAGGTCCCGCGCCTGGAGACGGAGTGCGGCGGCGGGTTCCACCGCCACCACCTCCCACCCCCGCGTGGCGAACCAGGCGGCATCGCGGCCCGATCCGGCGCCGACATCGAGGACGAGGCCAGGTGTCCTCGGCAGGAACGGCATGGCGCCGGCGTGGATCTCCTCGAAGCCGAAGGCCTCATAGGCCTCGGTGAATTCGCGGAAGCCGCGGTGATAGGGGGTGACGGTATCCCATTCCATCGTGACGCAGCCTCGCCCGCGCCAACGGTCGCGCCAAGCGGAAAAAGCCGCGCTACTGTGGGGGCATGCCCCATCCCCGCCTCGTCATCCTCACCGGCGCCGGCATCTCCGCCGAATCGGGTCTGGCCACCTTCCGGGACAAGGGGGGGATTTGGGCGACGGTGCGGGTGGAGGATGTGGCGACGCCGGAGGCTTTCGCGCGGGATCCGGCGCGGGTGCAGGGCTTCTACAACGCCCGGCGGGCACAGTTGCGGGACCCGGCCGTCCAGCCGAATGCGGCGCATCGGGCGCTGGCCGAACTGGATGCGCGCTGGCCAGGGGAATTGCTGCTGGTGACGCAGAATGTGGATGACCTGCACGCCCGCGCGGGGTCCCGGCGGATGGTGGCGATGCATGGCGAACTCGCGAAGGCACGGTGCCTGCGCTGCGCGGCGGTGCCGGCCTGGGGCGATGACCTGTCCGTCACCACGCGCTGCCCGGCCTGCGGCGAAGCCGGCGGGATGCGGCCGCATATCGTCTGGTTCGGGGAGATGCCGCTGGGGATGGACCGCATCGGCGCGGCGCTCGAGACCTGCGACCTGTTCGTCTCGATCGGCACCTCCGGCCATGTCCACCCCGCCGCCGGCTTCGTGGCGGAGGTGCGGGACCGCGCGCGGACGCTGGAGCTGAACCTGGAGCCGAGCGCGGGGTCGCGGCTGTTCGATGAGGCCCGGCACGGGCCGGCGACGCGGCTGGTGCCGGAGTTCGTCGCCGAAGTGCTGGCCAGCCTGTGAGGCGCTGCCTCGCCGCGCTGCTGCTGGCGCCGGGGCTGGCGCTGGCGCAACCCTCGGCGCGCCCGGGTCTTGCTGGGGCGGAGGCGCGGCAGGCGGCGGATATCGCGACACCGCCCTGGAACAGCCTGGTGCGGGTGCAGAGCGAGGCGGGCGGCCATTGCACGGGCGTGCTGATCGCGCCGGACCGGGTGCTGACGGCGGCGCATTGCCTGCTGGCGCGGCGCACCAACGCGGTGTTGCAGCCGGGGCGGGTGAATGTGCTGGCGGGCTATGACAGGGGCGAGTTCCGCGGCCACGCCGTGGGCGCCGCGCTGCGCCTGGCGCCGGGCTATGACCCCGCCGCGCGGGCACCCTTCGGCGCGGATTGGGCGGTGATCCGCCTGGCCACGCCGCTGCGCGCCCCGGTGCTGCCGCGCGCGCCCATGCCGGCGGTGGGGACCGCGGTGATGCTCGGGGGGTGGCAGCAGGACCGGGCGCATGCGCTGCTGGCGGATACCGATTGCCGCGTCATCGGCCTGCAACGCGATGCCGGGGGGCTTCTCCTGCGGCATGATTGCGCGGCCACGCGCGGCACCTCCGGCGGGCCGTTGCTGGTGCGGGCCGGGGATGGCTGGGCGATCGCCGGCGTCGCCGTTGGCGCGCGGACGGCGGAACGCGGCGGCGTTGCCGTGCCGGTGGCGGGGCTAACACTGGACTGACGTCCACGAACGCCAGGCGCCGCGTGTCAGAGGTCGAGCCCTCCATACGCGGAAAGCCCGCCATCGACGGGCACGACGCTGCCGGTGATGAAGCCGGCGGCGGGGGAGAGCAGGAAATCCGCGACCGCCGCAGCCAGGGCGCTCGGGTCTATTTTTCGTTTGGCCGGACGAGATTGTGGTGCAGTTGAGAGGGCCGGCGTCAGGTTTGCTGATGCAGGGGCTTCACGAGGACAAAGGACCGATGACCTCTCGGATATTCTTCGACGATGCCCGCCACGTTAAAACCGAGCCTGCGGTAAAACTCCGGAGCCTGAAAATTATGGGTCTCTAGGACGATTTGAACACAGCACCGTAGCCGCGCCTCCTGCTCGACCGCTTGCATCAAACTCGTTCCGTGTCTTTGCTTCCGCATCTCGGCTGGAACGAAAAGGTAGCGCAAGAAACATGTGCCACCCCAACTCCATCCATATGCACCACCGATCACAGCGCCGGTGGGATCGCGCAAGAACAGGCCAAATGATTTTCCGTCGGCAATGCCGGTCTGTTGCACGTTGAACTCGTAGATGCGCTCTTCGAGTAAGCGAACCGCTTCCGGATCCGGATCCGTTTCAACGTTCACGCTGCGACACTCCTGGGCTCGCCCACGCCCCGCCAATTCCAGGGCAGGAGCTCGTCGAGTTGATGAGCGTGATGCGCGGCGATGCCGGCGATTATCGCGGCGATGCCGACGGGGTCGGCCATATCGACCGGGATGGCTTCGTGGCCGGCGCCGAGTTCGCGCGCCCGGGCAGCCGCACGGGCGCCGTCGATATCGGCGACCAGCACCCGGTCTCCCGCCGCGGCGAAGGCTTGGGCCGTCGCCGAGCCGATGCCGGCGGCGGCGCCGGTGATGAGGGTGATGCGCCTCATGCCACCCCTACGCCGTTGGGCTCGCGATGACGCATCGGTGTCACCTCTCCCCTTCGCCGTCCCATCGCTGACGATCCGGAGGACTTCTTATCAGGTCAGGCTGAAGAAGCGGGCGCGGATATCGAAATGGGTCGGCTTCCCGGCGGCGAAGAACACCGGGTCCACCGAAGCGAGGTCCGCGTAATTGAAGATGACCAGCTCGATGCAGTCGGGCTTCAGATGCACATGCGGTGGCGTGAAGGGATGGTAGGTGCAGATATAGGCGACCTTCAGCGGCAGCCCCGCCTCCACACAGCGGACGCCGGCGATCTGCGCATGCAGCAGATGGGCGCCGAGCGGCGTCGGCCCGCCGGAGTGCTTGTCATATTCCACGAGCTTGCTCGCATCATGCAGGAAGCAGGCGGCCAGCAGGACGTCGCGGTCGATCGCAAGCCCGAAGGTCGCGGCGTGGTTGTCCGCCATCACCACCGCGAACTGCGTGACCTGGCGGATATGCTGCAGCAGCGTCATGCCCTTGACGCCCGGCACGGCGGGGCATTCGTCGATGCTGTCCCAGTTGCTGTCGCGCAGAAAGCTGGCGAGGACCGTCACCACCTTGGCGCGGATATCGTCATCCGCGATCCACGAAATCTCCGGCAATTCGCGCTCCACCGCGGCGCGATGCTCGGCGCTCACCGCGCCGATGCCGTCACCGATGTGGCTCACGGCGCGGGAAGCGGGCGGGGTCTCTGTGGTCATGGGTGCATCCAGGTTCTGCCGAGGGGTGGGACCGAGGGGTGGCGCCAATCGGCTCAAGGCTTCAGGTCGAGGGGCGGGATCACGCGGCGGAAGGTGTCACTCTCGCTCTGGATAAGCGCGCGGAACTCCGGCTGATCGAGCAGGGCGAGATCGCCGCCGATACGGGCGAGCACCTCGGCCAGGCTTCTCTCCCGCGCGGAGTCCGTCAGGACGGCGGTGAGCCGCGCCGCGATGGGGTCCGGCGTGTCCCTGGGCGCGATCACGCCGAACCAGAGCTGCCCGTTGATGTCGGTAACCCCCACGCCGCGCAGGCCGGACGCCTGCGGCACGCGGCGGTTGTCGTCCGCCGAGGTGAGGAGCAGGCATTTGGCCTGGCCGGAGGCGATATAGGGCAGGATCGAGGGAAGCCCGCCGCCGAAGATGTCGATGTGCCCGCCCAGGAAATTGGTCAGCGTCACCTGCCCGCCGGCGAAGGGAATCGCCTTGGCGCGGATGCCAAGTTGCCGAAAAGCATGCTCCACCGTGACGTGCAGGATGCCGCCCGCCCCATCATTGCCATAGGAAT